>CAMDOP010000132.1 GCA_945903675.1 Crenothrix polyspora | reverse complement strand
CACATCACCATTTTCAAACATGGGTGTAACTAACGCTACGATACTACCTTGAATCATGAAATCTCTAGCTCAAAATTATACGGTTACAAAATTTAAGGCATTATAACAAGCAAATACATAGAAAGGTATTTAGGCTACCAACTTAAGACAGGACAGTTTAGCTTAACCGTTCACTTTTAGACAGTGCTCTCCTAAACGCAGACAAAGGGCAAAAGGTTAAGCCCAGCAATCGGAGCGTCACTACCCCCAGATATATAGATGTACTGAAGACAGTGAAGCGCATCGTCAAGTCACACAGTGATGCGCTTCGTACCTCAGCATATCTGCTCCTTGTTCCTAAGCTCTGCTTGGGAACCAAAAAGCAGCAAGCTCTAGCTTGCTTTATACGGAAAGCTAGAGCTTTCAGGGTCGGATTCCCAAGCAGAGCTTGGGAACCAGGAACTTAGGAATCAGCACAAATAATTCACTGTGGACTGCTTAAAGTTTAGCGCTTAAATAACGCCTTAATAAATCTAGCGATAATAAGGCGGCTTGATTTTGTTTACGTCCTATAGGGCCTGCAATTAAATGACTCACTTTGTGCAAACCCGTAGCCGTTAACAGGACGATATAAATTGCTATAGTCTTTTCTTTATTATGGAGGCATTCCTTATCACCGGCATAAAGCTGAACCAAAACATGATCTGCAGCAGTGCTTTTTTTATGCTCATAAGCCATAGCTTCGGCGACCACCATTACATCTATATCAGCTTCTGACTTTATTGATGATTGCTGATAGCTTGCACTCAGTAACCAATCACAGCCTATACATTTTGCAGCGAGTAAACCGTGACTAACAGTTTCTATGACCGCTAAAGTAGCTTGGCGGGCAAGCATCAATTTATCTACTTCAAAAACCAGATCACCGGCGCTATCTCCTAAACCATCAATAGCAAACACAACATCACCTAAGCGTTCTGAAAAATCCCTAATTAAAGCCGTCATCTCCTGCTGTGGAAAATCAGTGGGAAACAGTAATTTTATATGCACATCATCCGTACCGGCACGAAAACCTAATTGTACCGACGCTGGAACTTCAATGGTGTTAATCAACTCCTGTAAAGCTGATTCCCCAGCACCAAAAGTCTTAAAGGTAATTAATATGCCTGGTTTTAAAGCAAAACGTTGGGGCCATGAAGGTAGAACCTGCTCATGAAATAAATGCTTCATTTCCATAGGCACACCCGGCAAAAAAACAAACCAACAGCGCCCGTGTTGTAATGAAAAGCCAGGCGCAGTGCCCCAGTGATTATCAATGCGCTCAGCCCCCTGCGGCAACAGGGCTTGTTTGCGATTTGAATCGGGCATAGTTCGCTGTCGGTTAGCAAAGAACCTAGCTATTTGTTCATAAGCCTCAGCATCAAATATTAAGGGTCGATTAAAGGCTTTAGCAACCGCCAAGGCAGTCAAATCATCGCTGGTAGGACCCAAACCGCCCGTACAAATACAACAATCGGCACGCTGGGCGATAGCTTCCAATAATGAAACTAACTCAGAGAGATTATCGCCCACCGCCGTATGTCGCGTGACAGTAAACCCCTTAGCCACAGCTTGTTGTGACAACCAAGCGGCATTGGTATCCATTATTTGCCCAGTGACTAACTCCTCACCTTGAGAAAATATTTCCAGCAATGGCCTCATTTTACAAACTCATGAAGTAATGCAGTATGCCAAAGTGGCAGAGTGATTAAACTTAACGCCGTGGTGACAGTTACGATCATCGCATACAAAGCACTATCTAACTTATAACGATCACAAAAAACCACACCTAAAACCATACTCGGCATAGCCATATCCATAACTGCAGCTGCCTTAAACGGCCCTGACATAGGCAAGTAACTTGCGACTAGCGCTGCAAATAGCGGCATGATGATTATTTTAATTAAAACGACCGGCAGTACATAAGGGATGTTTTTGATTTTAATCGCTTTCCAACTTAAAGCTAAACCTAAGGAAAACAACATTAATGGCACTACGGCAGACGATAGTTTTTGCAAACTACCTAGTAACCAATCTGGCGCAATAACGCCATTAAGATTTAACAACACAGCCAAAGCCGCTGCCCAAAAAGGCGGGGCATTCAAAAATGACAAGGTTGATTTTGGCTTTTCAGACTCATCTACACCATAATGCCGGACTATCATAATGCCGATGGTAAATAAAAACGGTGCTGTTGCAAACAGATCCATTTGTATCGCCACTGAACGCGCCCAACCGCCAAAAGCTTGCTCTAATACAGGCAAGCCTAGATAAGTTACATTAGGAAAAGCAGCCGCTAATATCATGGCGCCCAGACGTTTATGTTCAAACTTAAATAACGTGCCTACCGACCAAATACAGGCTATGGCAAAGCCTATGCTGCTAATACCCAACAAACTAAACTGAAAAGATTGTAAGCCTATGTTGGCCGTCCATAGCACGTCAAGCACCATAGCGGGTAATAGCAAATAATAAACAAATGTAGTTAATACCGTTCGAGTTTGTTCAGCTTCTAATCCTGCGGGTTTTAGCAAGCGCCAAATAACTCCGCTAGCCATTAACAGCGTCATTTGTACTAAGGTTGAGTTCATAATGTTGGCTACCAGTTTAAGACAGGGCAGTTTAGCTTAATCATTCACTTTTATACAAGGTTCTCTTAAGAGCAGACAAAAGGCTAAGGACTAAAGCCGCGCTTCTGTACCACCTTAAGTTGGTAGCCTACTAGGCTTCACCTTTAGCCCTGAGCCTTTCGGCTGGGCTCAAACAGTCCCACCTTAAGTTGATAATCATAATGTTCGTATTTATTTAAAAGTGAGAATATAGATTCAAAGTAAAAGCAAGTTACTGTAAGATATCGCTTTCTGCACGTGTTACACGTAGTTTTAACAGGGCATGATAATAACATTTCTGCCTACTCGCTTAGTTCAATAATTAGAGGATAATATGCGAAACTTTTTAAAATATTGCCGCTTAAGCTTCATCATTTCCTTGTTGAGTTGTAATGTGGTTAAAGCCGACACTGATACACTAGAACTTATATCCCCCCAAGAGGCGTCAGCCTTAACGGCTGAAAAAAAAGCGATCATCATTGATGTGCGAGAAGATAATGAATGGAATACTGTCCATATTCCTGGCGCCATTCACATCCCCTTGGCGCAACTAAGCACACGCTTAACTGAGTTACAGCCTTACAAAAATACTGCCATCATTACACAATGTCGTTCTGGTGCACGCTCAGCTAAAGCTTTAGATATCTTAAAGTCAGCTGGATTTAGTCATGTCCAAAATATGGAAGGTGGTTTAATCGCTTGGCATAAAGCAGGCTTAAAAACGCAATAATACCAAGACACCACCTTGCCGTTCTCGGCTATTCTTGTTTCGAATCATTTTATACTCAATAACTATATTACTATGGCTTTTATATCAACTAAACCCATCCCCGTGCGTGAACGCTTAATTATGGCCTTGGATGTTTCTAGCATACCTGAAGCCATGGCCTTAGTAGAAGAGCTCGGTGACTCTGTTATTTTTTACAAAGTGGGCATGGAACTTTTTATGTCGGGTGATTATTTTGGTTTTATCGAATGGTTAAAACAACAAAATAAGAAAGTATTTGTCGATTTAAAATTTTTTGATGTACCTGCAACTGTCGGGCGCGCTATTAAAGCCTTAAGCAGCAAAGGTGTAGATTTAGCCACTATTCATGGTAATGACGCCATTATGGAAGCTGCGGCTAAAGAAAAAGGTGATCTTAAAGTACTCGCAGTCACGGCCTTAACAAGTTTAGATCGTGGTGATTTAGATGATTTAGGCTTTCAATGCGATGTACGTGAACTGGTCTTGTCTCGTGCAAAAAGAGCGCTGCAAATCGGTTGCGATGGCATAGTTTCATCAGGACTTGAAGTCGAAATGCTCAGAGAAGAGCTAGATCATAAATTATTAGTCATTACTCCAGGCATTCGTCCTGTTGATAATCGTGAAGAAGATGATCAAAAACGCGTAGTCAGTGTTGAAATGGCTATGCAAAATGGCGCTGATTATATTGTGGTTGGCAGACCTATTCGTGATGCAGAAGATCGTAAAGCGATGGCGGAAAAAATTCAAAGCCAAATTCTTGCTCAATTTTCAACTCATTGAGATTTTAAAGGCGAAAGGCTAAAGGCTAAAGTAACCTCAATTTTTTGCCCTTTGCCCTTCGCCCTTAACCTTTCGCCCCCAAATCTTTAATCCAACCTTATGATGCACTTTGACCCAGCCTTTACCTCCTCCTATGTAGTTGCTTTTATTATGGGCATATTTAGCAGCATGCATTGTATTGGCATGTGTGGCTCTATCATAGGTACGTTGACCTTAAGTTTGAGCCCTGAAATACGCAGCCATAAAAAAAGATTACTGCCTTTTGTTTTTAATTATAACTTTGGGCGCATCACTAGTTATACCATTGCTGGCGCCTTGATAGGCGTAGTAGAGCTGTTACTTACTCTACCGCTGGGAGTAACGCATGGTCATCGCGTGTTACAAATCATCTCCGCGGTCATCATGGCTGGGGCAGGATTTTACATCGCCGGCTGGTTTCCACGCTTCGCTTACGTTGAAAAAATGGGCGTGTACTTTTGGAAAAAATTAGAGCCTTATGGTCGTAAACTGATCCCAGTTAAAAGCCTGACTCATGCCTATCTTTTTGGTATGGTTTGGGGTTGGTTACCCTGCGGTTTAGTCTATGCCGCCTTAGCACTAGCAGCAACCACAGGCGACATCAGCAAAAGCGCACTTACCATGTTAGCGTTTGGCTTGGGCACTTTACCCGCCGTAATGGGCGTCGGTATAATGACGCAAGTTTTAACACGCTTATCCAAAATGAACCGCTTTAAACAAATAATAGGTTTGTTTATGATTGTACTATCACTATTAGCGGGTTTACCTTGGCTTAACCCTATGGCTTATGTCCATATGGCCAACCACTAAGGAGGTTTATCATGAGTCAGTTTAATTCGATCATCGGCCAATCGCCTACCTTAGAATCATTGATACGTAGCGCCAAAATGGTAGCGGCAACAGACGTCACTGTTTTATTACACGGCGAAACCGGCACGGGTAAAGAGATCTTCGCTAATGCCATACAAAAAGCGAGTGCTCGCGCTGATAACGCTTTTATCACCTTAAACTGCGCAGCCCTGCCAGAAAGTCTAATTGAATCAGAATTATTTGGTCATAGAAAAGGCTCTTTTACTGGGGCTACAGCTAACACTAAAGGACTATTTCAAGCCGCAGATGGCGGCACCTTATTTCTTGATGAAATTAATTCCTTACCCTACACCATACAAGCCAAATTATTACGCTTTTTAGAGTCTGGAGAATGTTTAGCCGTTGGTGATATTAAACCTTATTATGTTGATGTGCGTATTATCGCAGCAACCAATACTGACCTACTTAAACTGGTAAACACCAAGGAATTTAGATCGGACTTATATTACAGGCTCAATGTAGTCCCTTTAGAATTACCTTCATTAACTCATCGTTGTGACGACATCGAAGCATTGATCAACCATTTCATGGATATGATGGCTGTTACGCATACGACAGAAGCCATAAAATTTAGTAAACCCGCTTTGAAAGCACTCAAAGCTTATCCTTGGCCTGGCAATATTCGTGAATTACGCAATTTATGCGAAAGACTGAGCATACTCATGGCAGGAAACACCATCGAACTTGAGCATCTACCTCAAGAATTTATCAATTTTAATTCAGCAAAAACCGAGCCCATGCTGCTACCTGAACGAGGCATAGAGCTGGATGCTTTAGAAGCCAACTTCATACATCAAGCCCTTAATAGGACTAAAGGCAATCGCAGCAAGACCGCTAAACTTCTAGGGCTTACCAGAGATACGTTGATTTATCGTATGCAAAAACATGGTTTTCATTAATCATTAATATTGTTACACCACACTCGCGCATGGCTATTGAGAATAGCCTTAACCATAAGCGCTTTAGTCTAAGCATAATTAGCCACCATCAATGCTCTGTTTGTCTTCTTAGCAACAATACTGAGCGTGATTGTTATTTTATGCCGAGTATTCATAGCACTACGAAAATTAATCATAGACTCATACTGATCATTCGTAGAGCTATGAAAACTATTCGTAGACCTCTACTGAACATTCGTAGAACTGCTAAAACGGAACGTATGCCTAACTATAGTTATTCATACTAACGCTAAGGTATGTGAGGACTAATGCTTTAGATTAGTGATTTTGTAACTTTTTCCTAGCTAGGTTGTATTGCGAAAAGATCTAACACAACCTACAATAAATCTCTGCGCTCAGAGCCATAATCGATTTAAACTCGGCTCTTATTCAAAAGTGCCTTATAGTTATTATGTTAGATTCAATAAACTTAACCTTTTAAGGTCTACGCATGAAATTATCTCATCAACTACTTAAGGCGCTAGTACTCTGCTATTTTGTCACTTGCAGTATAAAGTTAAGTTTTGCGGATGAGCAGCAATACTACAATCAACGGCCAAGCTACAACCAACTAGAGCAAAGAAACTACGATCAACAACAAAAATACTACGATCAACAGCAAAAAAGCTTTAATCAAGCACCCAACTATAATATACAGCCGCCTCAACTTCAAATGATGGCGCCTGGCTCACCACCGCCTCCACCACCAGAAATAATCATAGTAGCGCCCTCACCTACACATGTCTGGATGCCTGGTTATTGGAACTGGCAAAATCGCTGGATATGGATACCTGGACAATGGGCTCAACGACCTAGACCGAATGCCGAATGGATGGAACACCAATGGCTACGCTATGAAAATGGAGGACGTTATCCTATGGAGCGCGGAGCATGGCGTTAACAAGCGCATTATCTCTGCTCGACTATAAACAATCTGACTACCAACTTAAGGCGTGACAGCTTCAGCGCAGACGAAAGGCTAAAGGCGAAAGATTAAGCTAGTGTCATGTCTTAAATTGGTAGCACATAATCTGGAGTGCAACAGCTTCAGCTGTTGCTTTTAAATCAGCTGTAGCTGTTTTACTCCAAATCATTATTTGCTACAAAACCTAATCACCAGCGACGTCGATGAATAAAAAAACGATCATACCTCAACACAGTCCATTCCCCAATGCAAAGCAAGATGCACACAGAGTCGTTTATGATGCCGATACCCCACAAAGTCATTCCCCTTCCTATCGTTTAGCCTATGACGATTTTGACTTTATTATGCGCGACGAATTACGTCCAGTGCGTTTACAGTTAGAATTACTTAAACCTGAACTCAGCCAACAAGAACACAATATCCAAGCCACCGTCGTTATTTTCGGCAGCGCCAGAATTCATGAACACGAGAACGCTGAAAAAGCCCTGCACGAAGCAGAACACGCTGAAGACACTAAGCTCGAACAAACACATAAAATTAATGTCGCTCAACGTATGTTGGCTAAAAGCCATTATTACGATGAAGCCCGAAAGTTAGGCACATTGATTACCCTATCTGAACAACATTTAACGGTAGTCACCGGTGGTGGGCCCGGTATTATGGAAGCGGCTAATCGAGGCGCGGCAGATGTTAAGGGTAAAAGCATAGGACTTAATATCGTCCTGCCTGGCGAACAAAAACCCAACCCTTACATTACCCCAGAGCTTTGCTTTCAGTTTCATTACTTTGCTATACGTAAAATGCATTTTCTAATGCGAGCCGCCGCACTGGTTGCTTTTCCGGGCGGCTTTGGCACCCTAGATGAACTTTTTGAAGCGCTCACTCTGATACAAACCCAAAAAGTAAGGGCTATACCCGTTATTCTCTTTGGTAAAGCCTATTGGGAGCAACTCATCAACTTTGATTTTTTAGTAGCAGAAGGTGCTATTAGCGCAAGTGATCGCAAGCTTATTCAATACGCAGAAACCGCCGAACAGGCTTGGCAACTAATACTTGAAGGCTATACCATTAATGACGAACAACCCTAAGGCATAGATATGAACCTATGAATAGATGTAAGTAGGGACTGATTTCACTCCTGCTCATCAATACCGGATTAAATCCATTGGCTTGTGTGCGGAATCCGTCATGAGTTCTAATTCGATACCCTGTTCGTTACCAAAAAGTTGTAACGCTAAATCGCCCAATTTAACTTGTTGTAGTACCGTTTTTTAAGAATCTGGCGAACTTCTTCTTCCATTGAAACACCGTGTTGCGTGGCAAGAATACGGTGTTTAAAAAAACATCGTCATCTAGTTTTCTAAAACTTAAGTTTGCCATGCAACAGCCCTACATCTACTATATTTTTTAATTAGTATGAATGATAGCAGCTGCTATC
>CAMDOP010000131.1 GCA_945903675.1 Crenothrix polyspora | reverse complement strand
GCGATACCAAGAGTGACCCAGTAAAAAGTGTTGCAAGATTTAATATTTTCATTATAATGAATCTTCTTTGTAGGGTCGTTAGCTCAGCCGGTAGAGCACCGCACTTTTAATGCGATGGTCGCGCGTTCGAATCGCGCACGACCCACCATCAAAGACCTTCAGAATCAAGTCCTTACGAATTATCGAAGGGCTTTTTTTATGTCTGAAATTTCTCGCGGGACACTAGCGGGACAATTCGGGATAAATAACCATAATAAAACACGATATTTTTGAATGTAAAAAGGTTTAGTCCCTAATTCACATTGTTTAATATTTGAGACTCTCTCTCTATTAATTACACGTTATTTCATTTATGGCATTATTATTTAGTAATGAATAATTAGGTCATATTCGTTGCCGTTATTATTTAAACAATAACCGACACCCGAACCAGCTCTATAATTAAATTCACACCTTAATGTGTCATCTCCACTAGTTGCAATAAATCTCCCATTTCCAGTGCCAGGTACATAGGTATTTGATTGGCTATTAGCATATATATTTACACTTTTTGAGCCAGAGTATGCTGTAGCAGTTCCAGAACTAGTAGTGTTAATAGTTTGGCCTCCGTCATAAACCGCCGTACCTTCGTATTGCTTACCATTTAAACTAATAGAAACTTGTTTTCCAATAATATGTGCTATTCCTGTTCCATTTCCTTTGTTATTCCTAGAAATTAATTGCAAATCAAGTGTGCAAGCGCTTAGAAGCATTAATAAGGAAAGAGTAAGTATTATTTTCATTTTGAAGGGCGGCCTTTGCAGAATAATTATTTCTTTCAGATTGTATTCCAATTTTAAAACAAGGTAATTATTATTCACATTAAAAGAGGTTTACTTTATTCAGTGCAACTAATGATTATTCCTTTTGAAGCTTAAGATTCTTTTTGTCTAAAAATAGCTAAATTATTTCATTTCCCTTTTTTAAAAGTCCCATAAGTGTCCCATTTACGAAAATTTATTCTTATATTCCATATTTAATGGTATCTATTAGGACTTGTTAAACGCATTTATAATGAGTTGTTGTGGTTTTTTGTGTATTGTTATATTATTTTACCTAGACAAAAAAATGGGCTTGGAAGTGCTACCAACACCGCCAAACCCTAACCGATAACTTAACAATCAGGGTTAAGCAATGGCTATCGAACATTATACAGCCATTGCCCCAAGGGGCTTACATGGCAACTATTGAAAAACGCACTACCGATAATGGTGAAACCTCTTACCGAGTAAAAATCAGGTTGAAAGGTTATCCAGTTCAAACTGCTACATTTAAAAGACTCACTGATGCTAAAAAATGGACTCAAGACACCGAGAGCGCCATTAGGGAAGGGCGTCACTTTAAAACAGCTGAAGCAAGAAAACACACCTTTGCTGATTTGGCTAAACGTTACTATTCTGAAATTCTGCCTGACTATAGCGTAAAAGAGCAAAAAGAGCGCAGAAGCAAACTGGAATGGTGGACAAGTAAAATCGGCTATTGTGTGCTTGGGGACATTACACCAGCAACCATTAATGAACATAAGAATACGATGGCGCAGAGTCCGGCCACCATAGATAAGTATATAAAAAACTTACAACATGTCTTTACCATTGCTGTTAATGAATGGGAGTGGTTGAGTGATAACCCCGTCAAGAAAGTAAAAAGTCCAAAGTTACCGCGTGGCCGTGTTCGGTTCTTAGATGATAACGACAGAGTAAGATTATTACAGGCCTGTAAAGAGTCGACCAACACCCTGCTTTATCCTTGCGTAGTGCTGGCAATATCTACGGGCATGCGCCAAGCTGAACAAATGGAACTTGAATGGTCGGATGTAAATTTAACGGATGGGTATTTAATCTTGCATGAAACTAAGAACGGGGAGAGAAGGCGCGTTACATTGGCAGGGGCAAGCCTTGGGATATTAAAAGAACATTCCAAGCTTAGGCGACTAGATACCAAGCTATTATTCCCAAGCGAGAGAAACCCACAAAAGCCTATTGATTTACGCAAAGCCTTTGCTAATGCTATGACAGTTGCGCAGATAACCGATTTCAAATGGCATGACCTAAGACATTGCACCGCGTCTTATTTGGCTATGAACGGGGCTAGTCTAGCTGAAATAGCTGAGGTGCTAGGACATAAAACCCTTTCCATGGTTAAACGTTACGCGCATTTATCAGACGGCCATGTAAGCAATGTTGTTGCTTCGATGAACGCTAAAATATTTGGGGGAATTTAATGGGTAAGTCACTAACACTTAATGAGGTGATTGAGGAACTAGAAGAACACCCAGATTTCATGGATTGGGCAGTTAATTATCTATCTAGGAAGGATACATTATCTACATACACTCAAGCCAGTTCGGTTACAGCTATTCTAGATTACTGGATGATAGAGGGTGAGTTACCTTTTTATGAATGTGGCGAGCTTCAGCGCGGCAAAGACATCCTTGATGCTTTAGTTTACCCTGACCTTAAAGGTGACTATCAAGCAGGTATGGAATCGTTATTGAATACTTGGAAGATTAACCCACAAGACTTAGTAGCACTAATCCAGCAGGAAGGTTTTGCACAAACTGAGCTTCTAAAATCTTTAGTACAAATAGAGTCGCCGGCCCTAATCAATCATGCAGAAACAGAACCGAAGGGCAGACGAAACAATCAGATAGATTCAATTTGTAAAATTGCCAAACAGTTAAATTATGTTGATTTAATGGCTATTCCAGAAGGAGGCAAAGCGGCCATTAAAATAGAGTGCCTGAAAATTACAGCTCTGTTTACACCTGACGGGTTTAAACAAGCATGGCAAGAAGCTAATAGACGTGAATTAATTAGTATGCAAGATAAAGAAAAATACCTCTAAAAATCAGTAGTGGGTACAGTGGGTAGTAAATAAAGCCCACCTACCCACTGATGACAGCCCACTACATCAACCAGTTCTAATTACCTCGAAGTTTTCACAAAGCGTGAAAGCACAACACAATAGGCAATTAGAAATGACAAATCAAACAGCATGGGCTTATTTAACAGTCCAACAATTTACAGCCAAGCACGCCGCATTTAATAAGGGTGGAATACGTTCTCTTATTTTCAACGAGTTCACAAACGGCCTTGCTAAATCAGGCGCAATAGTCAGGATTGGAAGAAAGGTTCTGATTGATGAAAATCTCTTTTTTAGCTGGATTCAATCACAAAACAAGGTGGTGGCGAAATGAGCAAGCCATTAAATCACCAATATGAAAATATTGAAGAAATTGAACCACTGAGAATTTGGGATACTGAACCTGTAGAGCTTTATGGGATTGTCGCGCAAACTAAGAGCGGATATATCCTGCTGAGCGAGGAGGTTGAAGATCCACTGTCTTTGCAGCAGAAGTTGCTAGCTATACAAAAATATAGAAAAAGCGCACACATTGAGTTTACACGATTAGCTCATGTCAATCCTTTATGGGAGGTTAATGATGCTTAATCATAACCAGCTCATTGAGAAAATTAAAATTAACATTATCCCACATGACTTTTATAACTATGAGTTACCTAACTTAATATTCAAAAAGAATTGCTGGAATGATGGTGGTTTATGTCCTTTCCACTCAGATACCAAGGCTGGTAGTTTTTGGGTTAATCTTGCAACAGGCGGTTTCAAGTGCTTTAGTTGTGGCGCTCATGGTGGGGACGTTGTCAGTTTCACCATGCTTTTACACAACCTGTCATTTAGTAATGCAATAGCAAAGTTATCCTCAGAGTGGGGTCTGTTATGAGCCTTTTACCAGCACCATTTCATGCCAATATAGGCTTTGTGAATCCTATTGATATCCCACAAAGCTTTCAGGGCAAACCCTTAGTACATGCTTGGAACTATTGCGCTATGGATGGCGCGCTCTTCGGGGTTGTTGGCAGGTATCTGGATAAGAACGGTAAAAAAGATATTGTTCCTTTCTTCAAGCGTAATGGGGAAAACTGGATTGCAGGTATAGAGTTAAACCCCCGTCCTCTATTTGGTTTAGATAAGTTGGCTGGCCATGCAAAAGATAAAGCGGTATTTATCGTTGAGGGTGAGAAATCAGCTACTGCTCTGCAAAGCATAGGCATAACAGCTGTTACCAGTTTAGGTGGTTCTAAGGCTGCTAAACAAGCGGACTGGATACCGTTGAATGGCTATAAGTTGGTTTATCTATTACCTGATACAGATCAAGCGGGTGAGGATTATATAAAAGATGTTTACGTCTCATTGCTAGCATTAACAGAGCCACCACAGGTCAAAATATTGCGACTGAATGAGTTACCCGACAAAGGCGACATAGTAGACTGGTTGCAAGGTTGGGTTGATAACTGGGACGGTTACGCGCCTATTGCTGTCAATCTACACGAGCCATTAAAAGAAAAGTTACGGATTGAGATTCACAAAGCTGAATCTGTACCTGAAGAATGGAATTTAGCGGTTTTAGCGGGTTCACACTCTAGTGATTTTGACTGGGAAAAACCAAATGATATTGAAACCAAAACGCCCCCCGTCCAAACATTGGAAGCTGATTTAATACCTGCCCCCTTTCGACCTTGGTTGGCCGATGTGAGTTACCGTATGCAAACACCTCCAGACTTTGCTGCCATATCGAGCATTGTGATTACTGGTTCAATCATTGGTGCTGGGTGCGGTATCAGACCTAAAAAGCTGGATGATTGGGAGATTATACCTAATGTATGGGGTGCAGCCATTGGACGCCCATCGGTAGTGCTGAAATCACCCAGCATGAAAGAGCCAATGCAGTTACTGGAACGCTTGCAAGCTGAATATGGCGCTAAGTTTGAGTTAGACAAGGTCAGTGATGAGTTCGATAGTTTAGCAAACAAAGCTATGATGGATGATGTAAAGGGGCAGTTATCTAAAGTAGCGAAGGGTAAAGGTAAAGATGGCGTAGTGAAAGGTGATGACCTGCAAAAGATAAAAAATGATTTCTTAGAACTATCTGAGAACGCCATACCTGAAGCTACCCGCCGACTATTCAAAACCAATGAAACATCTGTTCAGTCGATGACTGTTCTTCAGAATCAGAATCCAAGAGGATTACTAACCTTCAGAGATGAATTAACCGCACTGTTAGTTAAATGGGATCGAGAAGATGGTGCTGATGAACGCGCTTATTTTCTTGAAGGCTGGAACGGTAATGGTTCCTATACTGACTATAAAATTGGCAGAGGCTTAACTGAAGCGCCAAACATCTGTATTAGTCTTTTGGGCGGTATACAGCCCGATAAGTTAAGGCGGTATCTCTATCAAGCTCAGAATGGCAGTAATGATGGACTTATGCAACGCTTACAACTGGCGGTGTGGCCTGATGAGCCAGAGTCCTGGAAGTTAGTCGACACCCTGCCGAATAAGACTGAAAAGGCACGTGCCTTCGATATTGTAAAGGCACTGGCTGAGTTGGATTTTATCGAATATGGTGCAGTTCAATCTGAATATGACGATAGACCTTACTTTCGTTTTGATAAAACTGCACAGGTGATATTCAATGAATGGCTAACTGAACTGCAAACTGTCAAGATTCAACAAGAAAGTAACCCATTAATGGTCGAACATTTCGGGAAATTTCGTTCTCTGATGCCCTCGTTAGCTCTGATATTCCATTGCATAGATATTGCTGATGGTAAGGCACGAGGTCAAGTATCGGCTCAGGCTGCTATGTTAGCCGTTCAGTGGTGTATCTATCTAGAATCACACGCAAGACGCATTTATGCAATGACTGAGAGTCCAGCGCATGAGGCGGCAGTGAGATTGTCTGAAAAGATAAAGTCCGGAATTGTAGTTAGTCCATTTACTACCAAAGTTATATATGACAAAGGTTGGCATGGACTAAAGGATAAAGAGGAAGTTGAAGCAGCTTGCAGTGTGCTGATAGAAGAACATTGGCTGATGATGCGGAGAAAACACGCTACCGGAAACAAAGGTCGACCTCCTTTGCCGGAATATCATATCAATCCATTTTTTTGGTAAAACATGCTGACCACGAACCAGCTAAAACCGCTAAATTCATTAAAGGTATTTTAGCCATTTTAGCGGGTGCTTAGTAAGCGTATTTCCACGAAAATAAATCTGAAACGAACAGGACTCAAACAGATGAAACCATCAACTAAATTCCAACCAGGCGTATCTGGAAATCCTAAAGGTAAGCCTAAAGATAAAACCCCAGCCACTTTATTAAGAAAAGCGATAGTCGAAGATATGCCGGAGATAATATTAGCGCTCATTAAGCAAGCTAAAGCCGGTGATACTACAGCTGCAAAAATATTGCTGGATAGGTGCTGCCCACCATTAAAGCCACAAGCTATGGCTATTACTTTGCCTGTTAATGGCTCCCTCGCTGAGAAAGGCAATGAAATCATTAGAGCTACTCTATCAGGCCATATTCCACCAGATATTGGGAGTCAGTTAATTACTGCATTGGCTCATCAATCAAAAATCATCGAGATTGATGAACTGACACAAAGAATAGAGATATTAGAGAGGCTGAAGAAATGAATATATTGGAGAGGCGAATTACTACTCTCGAAGCATTAAACATTAATCGGCAAAGAGTAATTATTGTTCAATTGCCATCGCAGACTGAGGAAGAAGCAATTCAAGGATGGATGAAAAAAAATAACACTACCGAACCTCCCGTTGAAATTGATTATATGATTCACGTCAGTTGCAGATAATGGTTTTGTATGTCAATGAACTATTTCAATGGAAAACTTCATAGGCTATTTATGACAGTACTAAAGAAACTTCGAGTTACAGATAAAACTAATGTCCAAGTTGCTCAGATTTTAGATGAAGATGGCACGTTCGCTCAAACTCTAATAAGACCTGAAGTGCAAGCAGCTTTTACTAATCAGAAATTGCAGTCTGGAATTGAAACGACTGCTACCGCCTTAACCAAGACATTAATAAAACAAACCGCTAATGTCAGTATGGTTCGTCCTGAGGCAATGCTGTTATGCCAAGCTCATACGCTAGATGCTTTATTTAACCAATTGGCACAAAAGGCACTAGTTCAAGGACAAATGCCACACTATGAGGCTTTTATGAAGCTGGCATTTAAGGCACAATCCCAATGCCGAGCAACACTAGAAACACTATCGACCATCAAAAACCCACCTGTTATATTTGCCAAGCAAGCTAACATCTCAACAGGAAACCAACAGATCAACAATGCTGTGTCTGCATCTCGCACGGAAAATAATAAAAAACAACAGAACGAACTATTAACGGAGTTACCACATGCGACACTGGACAAAAGAGGAGCGGGCGAGGCAATCGGAGCTTATTCAGAACTGGAAGCCTTGGGATAAGTCCACAGGCGCAAGAACTCCAGAGGGTAAAGCGGTATCATCAAGAAATGCTCACAAGGGAGGCATAAGATCAATCTGCAGAGAAATGAATACCTTGTTTCGTGACTATAAGGCCATGATGAAACGATTTGATTAGTTCTTTACCAGCAAATAAAAGGTGATATATCCGGATCAGAGTTAAGTGTTTATTGGATAAGTTAGACAGTGACTATTAGAGGCTGGTTTCCATCAGTTTTATGAGCATGGAGTATATAAAGATCGACTCCGACACTACGTTCAGCGGTGATTCATTTCGCTGCACAGTAGGCTAGGGAGTAGGGTCAGTAATAACGGTGGCTTTAACCGGATTTGGCTATTTGTCTTGAAATTATACGCATTTACAATGCGTAAAACCTCTGCATTAACGGAATGATATAGACACAAAAAATCTCCAGTTAAGAAATTTTTTCCTAATAAATCAATAAAATATAGTTTTTTGAAAACTTTCTTAATCGTTATCTCTCTTCATTGGTTAGGAAAGATTGTCTCGTTTGAAGATAATTTGTTCTAACAGCTATATATCCATTAACTTTATACGTAACTGCTCCTGAATAATTAGTGTTTTTTTGCATTAACTCCAAAAGATTCCACTCATAACCTAGCTATTTAGAAGCACCATAAACCTCCAGATTACATGATCTAGCGGATTTATTTATGCCAAAATACATTGTCCATAAGAATCATTGCATTCAAATCATCCATTTTTGGATTATCTGTTATTGCTTATCTTTATTAGCAGTTCTCAAAACTCTTCAAAAATTAGTGCTTATGTAATATTTGCAGTTAACAAGTAAAGTTAAGTATGTATTAATTCAATTTTAAATTATATTAAATACAACGAGACCTTTGCACGAAGCCAGAAAAATTCGCATAAAAATGAGATAATAGAGCATAGAAAATCATCTGAACTAGGTAATTAAAATGGCGTGGAAAAACTTACAACAAACGACATTAGTTGATGCGATGCTGATTGAGCATGAGGCATTAA
>CAMDOP010000130.1 GCA_945903675.1 Crenothrix polyspora | reverse complement strand
AGTTATAAGGTTTACAAAATACTTTTTTGCAAAAAAGTCGAGTTTGACAGAAGCAATTCTCGATCAAAGGCACGTTGAGCCATGCGCTTGATCCAACCCTGATTCGCTCAAAGCGACGCTGTTTAGAGCCAGATCTTGTTGTGGGCTCCGGTAATGTGTCAAGCACAGCGCTGATGCTGACCGTGAGGGTTGTTGGGGTATCGAAACCAGTAGTGTGCCTGAAAGTAGAGCTTGGAATAACAGATTCTAAAGAGGCTTGAAAAAACAAGGCACTAACAAGGGTCTTCAGAGAAGGTATATAAATAGTGTCTCGCTCAACACCAAAAAAAGTTAATGTACTAACGGGTATAAATGTTGCAGCCATTATAACCTCCTAAATTAGAATTAATATTACGTTTTGTAAAAAGCCGAGACTTAACTTTAGTCGAGTATGCAGATGATTAACTTGCTAACTATTGGCTTTGTCTGTGCATCCATACCTAAACTTTCTTATCAAGTGACGCTTTCTGCCAACTTGGAGCATAGTTTACTAGTTGAACGTCAAACTAGCATGTGATTTGGCTCACAGTGAAATACATTTACTTTTCAGACTTTTAATAGCTAAGTCTTGCCCCAGCAATGATTTGTTGTCGAATACTAACAGTATTGTTGCGGTATTACAATTACTGTTGCTGGTGATTGTGGTGTTGCACGACTTATCATGCTTATTATCGTTTATTTATCATTGCCAGGCTCCGAGTCACTGCCATTAAGTTAAGTAATCTGTGCTTGGAGTAAAACAGCTTCAGCTATTTTAAAATGCAATAGCTGAAGCTATTGCACTCCAAGTTTTTACTATTTTCTCTTAACTTAATAGTAGTGACCCGGAGTCTGGGAACGATAATCTCGTCACGAAGCGTCTAGAGCACTTTCTTCGCAGAGCGTGGAAACGCAGCCGGTTACGCTTTGCGTCAAGCATTAGCTACCAAGCCGTCCTAACACCCAGCCAACCTTCAAAGGTATTCATGGTAAACAAACTGATATTACTGTCTTGGTTTTGCCATTTAACACTCGCCACGCCTCGCCAGTTATGGACGATGACCTCTAAGGGCCAGTCATAATCCAAGCCTAAACCTAGTCGGCTTAGTTGCCTATTGGCACCGTAGTTGAGCCAGGAACTATAAGCTTGCCTATCATTACTTTCTTGATAACTGGCGGTGGCTTTTATAAAACTGGCTTCAATGACGAACGGAGTGGCCCAAATACCTGCGACATCAAGCTTGCCACGCAATTGATCACCACCGGGTCGTTGATTTGCCGCCCAATCCCAGCCTGCACCTAAGCTAATATTATAATAACCCAAAGGCGTATCACACAAAACACCTACCATCAGGCCAGTATAATGACTATCTAATAATGGATTGCTTTGCTGTCTTTGCCATAATAAATCAGCACCCGCTTGCGGCTTGCAATATAAATATTTTGAACCTGTCTGCCTTAACATCAATTGACTAGCAAAAAGAAAAGTATCCACATTGTAATGCAGGGCGTTAAAGCCTAAGGCAACTGCGGTTTCTGAACCGCTATCATAATGCCTTATTAAGGAGCTGAGTAAATTAGTGCCTTGATAATCGGCATAACCTCCACTACCGGTCTCCCGACCATAGAGATCGCCTTTTACTTGCCACTGTAAATTGTTGGCAAAGCTACGCACGGCATTGGCGCTTAATAAGGTTTCGCCCCCTACCCCGCCTCGTTGTTGAAACTGCGGCAATAAGTTAAGGGCAATAGGGCCTGTCGGTAAGGTGAGCTGTACAGTTGAGGAACTTGGTGCTTGATTTAAATTACTGCTATAACCGGTACGCAGCTGCATAGCGGTATTAATTTGCCAAGCGCTCTGTTGCTGTATGGGCTGCATTGTTATCGAGGTTGAATGTCGACCTTCTATACCAGTCAGCGCTCGTTGATATTGTTCTGCCGCACCCTGCGTTTGCGGATACTGCATTAATAGGCGCTCTATTAAATCTGCTGCCTGTATATAATGTTGCGTAGCGTTTAACTCAGCGGCCATTTGCACTTGTTGCTCTGGGCTTTTATAGCAGTTTGATGCTGGGTTATTTAACTGCTGTGAATCACACGTACTTGCTAAGGTAAGGCTGGGGGTTAGTACAGCTAAGGCTAGCATTATTAATAGTGTTTTATGGTGTATCTTACTTGGCTGCTGAGTTATGTGACGCAGAGCGTCTATGGCTGCATTCCCACGCGGAGCGTGGGAACGATAATGCTCGGTGTGAGAAAGATAATGCTCGACGTGGAATCGATAGAAACGGTATATTTGGCTAAGCATGGACGAGATTCTCACCTAAGCTTTAGGTGCATATAGCTCGCTGGATTGCTGTAGACCTGGCAACAAAAAGCTGCCTAAAGATTGTAATTCTGTTTGGTCTTGTAATGCTTTAGCCATTGATGTCCCACAAATAATTGGTTGCGAGAGCTCGCCTGTCATTTCCTGTAAGCGTATAGCGGTTGTGACGGTTTTACCTAATAAGGTATGCACTCTACGTCTTGCAGGACCAAAAGAACCGACTAAGACTTCGCCTTGCTCTATGCCGATACCTACCGCTAAAGGCGGTAATTTATCGATACCAGTTTCGGCACTAAACAATTGTTCGCTCATGGCTATAATTTGTTGAGCAGCTATTAAGGGCTTTAAATCAGCACGCTCATCTCGCCAAACTGCCATGACGGCATCTCCAACATATTCTTCTACTTCACCACCATGCTGATGAATAATGCTATCGGTAAAGCTATAAAAACTATGCAGTACTGCACCTGCTTGTTCTGCTGGTAATTGGTTGCACCAAGCGGAGAAGTTTCTTAAATCAGCATAGAGCACAACGACTTGTTCATGATGCGCATTTAAGGTGCTCACTGGGTCTTGTTGCGCTATTTTTTTGGCAACATGGCTCGGCAAATAACTGGCTAAATTTCGGTAGAGTCGCTCACCTTCGGCTTTGGTGGTTAGATAGTTTTGCGCGCCTAATAAAATCTGAGCAATGATAATAAAGATTACGGCAGGCAGCCATGAGACACACAAACTAAACAACCAAAGCAATAGCACTGACATGCCTAATGTGCTTGCGATTAATAAAAGTCCGATGATAGCTGGCGCATAAGCTCGTAAATATGCGGCGCGCAATTTTGTGGCTGCCGCTAATAGGCTGGCTAACAAGACTAACCACACACCTTGTAATAAGCCTGTGCCACGAGGCTTATAGGGTATGCGCTTATCTAATAAGCCCGTTAATAATTGGGCATGCACTTCAACACCACTGACCGCAGAGGCTTGGGGTGTAGTTACAGAATCAGTCATGCCAAAGGCAGTGCCGCCAATAATCGCCCAGGCTCCTTGAAGATAATCGGTTGGTAGAGTGCCTTCCATGACCTCTTTTGCTGATATGGAAACAATGGCTGATCTATCCGTCCACCATGGCAATAGTATGTTGCCCTGATCATTAAGAGGAATAGCGTAGCCTGCCAAAGCCGGGTGCGTTAGCGCAGCAACGGGCTCTAACCATGAGCCTTCCGTTTTGAGTTTATAAGCAGAGGACTCGCCTGTACCTTCAACCAAGGCGGCTAAGGCCAGCGCAGGATAAGCCTGATGCTCATAACAAATCATCGCTGGCACAGACCGAATAGCACCATCTTCAGCAATTCTTGGCGTAATATGACCTGCGTTAGCAGCTCGTAAACTAGGGGCATTAGCAATGTAGCCAGTAGCTGTTGGAAATAAGCCTGTGCATAAACCTGAGTCTAGCCCACCTTGCAACTGCCCTCTAGCGACTACTTCATCAGCATTTAGCGCTAATACTTGCGCCATAACCGTAGGGGTATTAAGCAATTCTTTAGCAAGTTGCTCATCACCTGCTTTAGCATCAGGAAAGGCCATGTCGATGATACGCTCAGTAACACCCTGTTCTGATAGGCTTTTAAGCAATTGAGCGGTACGCTCGCGCGGCCAAGGCCAAGCACCATATTTAGCAATACTGTCATTGTCTATATTAATAACCACTACGCGGCGTTCACGTTGCGATGAACTGGCTATGAGCCGCCAAAACTGATCATTAATAGCAGCTTCTATGTTATTAACAGAGGGCGAAGCTACTAAACTGGCAATTAGGCTGAATAGGACCGCGATGACAAAAGGCAAGTAGCGGTTTTTAAATAAAGTGATTAGCATCATTATTTTTTAACCCAATCAGTCATGCCAGTAAAAGTACCTGAGGGAACTTGCTGCATAAAGGCCATAGCGGCATTGCCAGTATTTGCTGAAATTGAGCCTGCGACGGTACTAGTGCCTGCAGCATTTTGCAGACCAAAATAACCGTCATTTTGAATGCCCCCTGATAAGCTTAAACTGCTTGAAATGTTTTGATAACTCATAGCCATTTGGGTGTTAAATGTTTGGGTACCAAAATTAACTTGCAGGCTAGCTGCTGTTAACTGAGCGATGCCTGGGCTAGTTGCCGATGGCAAATTAGTAGTACCATTACCCGTAAAAGACACTTGCCCCTGCGCTAAACTAAAATCATATACACCGACTTGCGGCTGTATTTCAGATAATGGCGCTGTTGAATAAAGCCCAACATAAGTATTTCCAGCACCTGTAAAATGAACGTCTGCAACGCTACCTATAGGGCGACTCAAGGTGTCACCAGGAACCGGAAGTATCCAAAACCAGCGTTCCCAGACAAAAGGTGAAGGCAACACTACTGAAGGCAGTACCGCTGATTTTTGAACGTTTTGTTGAGCCAAAGCATCATCCACCACAATATCTATAGGCGCTATACGTCCGACTGAAGTTGAAGTTGAAGTTGGGCTTGCCACTGTTAACATGACATTATCTGTATTGTCAGCATTAATAGGCTTGCTTTTAGAAAGTATGGCAGGATTAAGAGACTGTACCTTTCCATGGCTAAACTCTAGCATCACGCCGCCCATTAACTCGCTTAAGCGCGTTGCACCTGCACAAGTACCTAAGCCGCTAGCCAAACACTGCTCACTAAGTGGAGCAATAGCAATAGCACCCGAATAGACGCCTGCCCACACTTTTTCAGCCTCGGCCCTGACTATAAAATCGGTACCTAAGACACCAATAGCGGTAATAGGCGTATTAAGGCGAAAACGTTCATGATCGGCTTCGGTGGCTTTGCCAGAGATGCTACGCAACACACCTGATTGTAGAGTAAAGCGGATCGCACTATTCTTAGCTTGCTGCTTATCATAATGATAAAGCTCAATAACAAGACGGCTACTGGGACGGAGACTAACAATGCCATCGTCTATAAAATGCAAATGTACGTGGCCGCCTAGCGATGTTTCTATGGTTTCACCACTATAAACAACATCATCTCGTTTTAAGGTTCGTTGCTCATTATTTTTATTAGTCGCCAGTGCTTGACCTATGAGTAAGCTGACATGACCTGCAAGCTCAGGCTGAGTATAGTCGTCAGCATGTACAGTCATAGCGGGAGACAATAAAAGAACCCAACAAAAAAACGCGCGAACGCAAGTTAATAGACAAAGATCTAATAACTTAGCGCTAAAACAGGCTGCAGCTAATAATTTTATGTTGAAACTCATGGGCACTACCTCAATTAAGTGAGCAATTCTACTTAATTTTGTCAATTATTCTTGTGTTTGTAATCACATAAGCTGTTATTTGTTAATTTTTTTCTTATCATTAGGCTTTGCGTATTGAAATGATAAAATTATTGGGTAGCGTTGTAGTATTTACTTGAGTAACCTATAATTTAACGACATATGGTTGCAATAGATAACTTCTCTGCTAGTTATCGCTCTGAGCAGTAGAGATATTCTCAGTATATAAGAACATGAATTTAACCTTACACTAGGAAGCATTTGTTGTTAAATACACATTCATTTGTCTATGGCTGTTGAGCCCTTACTACTTAAGCAGTTTGATCTTTTCAAACCTTTACCTAATGACGTTATTGCCCAGCTAGGTCAATTTTCGCAACTGGTTGAAGCGCCTAAACGTAAAGTGGTCATGGAAAAAAATCAATTAGCGCATTCATTAGGTTTATTACTCGATGGTCGCTTGCAGGGTGTTGATATGACTCTGGATGGTCGAGAAGCAGGACTCTACTTTGTAGAGCCTAATGACTTTTTTGGTGAACTAGCAGTTATTGATCAACTACCGACTCATGAAACGGTTATTGCCTTGTTACCCTCGCGCTTTGTTATAGTGCCGGCAAAAATTATTTTACAGTTGGTTAATGAAGTACCACAGGTCGCAGCCATTATTAATGCGCGATTAGCAAGACGTTTACGTGAGGCACTGGTGCAGCGCACCTTATTAAGCATGTCATCACCCTTACAGCGCGTATGCGCTCAGTTAATTCAACTGACTATACAAACACCCTCGGGTGAGCAATCGATTGCTTTTGCTCCAACTCATCAAGAGATTGCTATTATGATTAATGTCACCCGTGAAACAGTGACGCGTGTCTTTCAAAAATTGCAAAACAATGGTGTGATTATCCGCCAAGGCAATAGCTTACAGGTTTTGAATATTCAGCATTTAAACCTCATTGCCAGTGGCGAACAAACTGAATAGTTTACAATCATACATCGCCCTAGAGCGGCTTATCTGCCATAATTTAAATCCAAACTACTTTAGGTCTTGTTATCTTGAACACCAATTCTAGCCATTTTTTTAATATAGCCTTAAGCTTGTTAAGACATTTTCCGCTTATTAAGCAAATGATTAGGCGTGAAGTCATAGGTCGATATCGCGGTTCATTTTTAGGCTTACTCTGGTCTTTTGTTAATCCGGTGTTAATGCTGGCGATTTATACCTTTGTGTTCGGCTTTGTGTTCAAAGCCCGCTGGGGACAAGACGATACCGATAAATATCAGTTTGCACTGGTGTTATTTAGTGGTTTGATCATTTTTAATTTATTTTCTGAATGTGTTTCCAGAGCACCTGGGTTAATTTTGACTAATATTAATTACGTCAAGAAAGTGGTGTTCCCTTTAGAAATTTTGCCCTGGGTTGCCTTAGGCGCTACTTTATTTCATGCTGGCATTAATCTATTAGTACTATTGATTTTTCTGTTAGCACTAGGTCAGCCCTTTACTTGGGCCATGCTGTATCTACCCTTAATACTATTGCCGTTTTTATTGTTAATTATGGGCTTGTCGTGGTTACTCGCGTCTATCGGCGTCTTTATTCGTGATATCGGTCAATTTATTGGCATGGCTATGACCGTATTGATGTTTATGAGCCCTATCTTTTATCCACTCACTGCTTTGCCCGACTTTATTAGGCCTTATTTATTCTTGAATCCGCTCACTTTAATTATCGAGCAAGTACGCAATACTTTATTGTGGGGCTTGCAGCCTAACTGGCAGGCCTTAGGCATTTATAGCGTTATTGCCTTAGTCATTGCTTGCTTAGGTTGGTTTTGGTTTGCTAAGACTAGAAAGGGCTTTGCTGATGTACTTTAGCTTTATTGTTCCCACGCTCTATGTGGGAATGCATCGTTCATCGCTCCAGCGTTGCGTGACACAGAGCGCCACCTGTGCGTTCCCACGCCGGAACCTGGGAAAGTTACTCTATGCATAATCAGCAGGAACATTCAGTGAATAACATCGCAATCCGAGTTAATAATTTAAGCAAATGTTATCAACTTTATAATCAACCCTCTGACCGCCTTAAGCAGTTTTTATGGCGAGGTAGACGTCAGTATTTTCGTGAGTTTTGGGCGCTACGCGACGTGAGCTTTGAGGTCGATAAAGGTGAGGTGCTGGGCATCATCGGTCGTAATGGCGCAGGCAAATCAACCTTATTGCAATTGCTATGCGGCACCTTAACACCGACATCTGGTAACGTAGAAGTAAATGGCCGCATTGCCGCTTTACTGGAATTAGGCGCGGGCTTTAATCCTGAGTTTACGGGGCGTGAAAATGTATTTATGAGCGCGGCCATCTTAGGTCTAAGTCCCAAAGAAATTGAAGAGCGCTATGAAGAGATTGTTGATTTTTCGGGTATTCGTGATTTTATAGATCAGCCCGTTAAAACTTACTCCAGTGGCATGTATGTGCGCTTGGCCTTCTCAGTCGCCACGAGTGTTGATCCTGATATTTTAATTGTGGATGAGGCGTTATCCGTAGGTGATGGTCAATTTTCTCGCAAATCATTTGATCGAATTATGGCTCTTAAGGCTCGTGGCACCACCATACTGTTCTGCTCTCATTCCTTATATCAAATTGAAGCGCTTTGCGATAGAGCAATTTGGCTGAATAATGGGACTATCGAAAAAATAGGAACACCTGGCCATGCTGTCATGGCTTACAATCAGTTTCTTACTCGCGTAGAAAATAAGGATGACATCACGCTTGAGTCTAACGAGCCATCCGTTACTTCACCCAAAGGAACCGCAAAAATAATGAGCCTATCTGCCAGTTGTGATGGGTACAAAGGTAAAGAGTTATTCGTACGATCACGTATCAGTAATCTCTGTATTGAAATCA
>CAMDOP010000129.1 GCA_945903675.1 Crenothrix polyspora | reverse complement strand
TGGTGTGGCCACCAAATATCTTAACAACTATCTGGGTTGGCGACGCGGAATAGAGCGATGGGGACAGCAAATTACGCCCAGTGTAATTCTGCAAGCGGCTATGGGAAGTCTTGGTTCTTTTCAACTATTAATGCAAACATAGCCTTTTTTTTGCCTAAATGTCGGTGTAGAAGAAAAAAGCTTTATATAATAATTTCAACTAGCCATCAAGGTTAAACGTCGATGATTCAATAGCGACCTGTATCACCTAATTGCCATAAGTCTCCTATTAAATTATGAATGAATTGGTTTTTTATTTCTTTTGATAGATGGGTCTGCTGTAGTCTTTGTTTCCGTAGCGGTCGACGGGCACCACCTTGTCACCCTGGATTTTATAGTCATGAAATTGCCTATTACCAAAACGATCTATCTCATTAATGCGTCCGTCTTTTTCAGCTTGATAACTCATGGAGTTGTTTTGCCTACTTCCGTATCGATCGATAGGAATAATCTTATTGCCTTCAGTCATATAACTTTGTTTATGGTATTGATTATTCCCATATTGATCAGTTGCTATGAGTTTATTACCCTTAGTCTTATAGGAGGGTTGATCGTTTTGTTTATTGCCATAGCGATCGACGGGCGCATAATCGGCATGACCGATCGTTGCAAATACAATCAGTGACAAAGATACGTATATTCTAGTTTTCATGTTGAACTCCTCATTATGAATTGGATTTGACGATTAAAATTTTTAACGGCCGGTGAGCTTAACTTCACGACGCGCAAGAGGCGACGGGCGAGGGGCGTCGATACAGGTATCAGCGCCGGCCCAAAAATGCCACAGAGTTGGGCAATCTGGGGCCGAGGGCGGCCATTTTTGGAGCCCTCGACGCACCATTTTTCAAAATTACGCCGCCTCGGTCGCCACGCCGGTGAGTCTGTCTGAAGCGCTGCTGGCCGCTTCCTGCAATGACTTGGTTGACAGATGTGCATAGCGCTGAGTGACCGACGGACTTGAATGCCCCAAGATCATCTGGACTTCATATAAAGTCCGCCCGCCATTCACCAGAAACGAAGCAAATTGGTGCCGACAGTCGTGTATGCGAAGATGGGGTAAACCAGCTTTGGCTCTCAATCTACCCCACACCTTAGAAATGGTGGTGTAAGGCAGTTCTGTTTGAAAATTGACGAACAAATTTTGATAACGATCTCTCGTGGTCAATTGCCTGAGTACCTCCAGCGCTGAATCATTCAAAGGTACCGCACGAGTGCGTTTACTTTTAGAATTCGCCGCCGGAATTCTCCATACACGATTATGTTGATCCACCTGACTCCATTTGGCCTGTAAAGCCTCATTCAGACGCACACCGGTTGACAGTAAGAACATTGCGATCAGGCACACCATTCTATTGTCATCGGTTTTCAAGACAGTCAGAAGACGATCCAGTTGCTCGTCGGAAAGAAGATTTTCCACTTGATTGTCCTCATGAAATAGTGGAATCCTAGACGCGGGATTGGTGTCCAGCATGTCCCAGTCGATGGCAAGATTCAGGCTGTGTTTGAGCAATTTGAGATAGTGATTCGACGTTGCGGGCGCGAGTCCCTCATTGCTAATACGTGTATGAAAACTTTGGATATGTTGCCTAGTAATTTGATTAAGTCGAAAGTCGCCAAACTCTGCTTTCAAACGTAGACGATAAAAGCTCAAATCTGTTTGCCATGAACGCTTCCTCGGCGTGACATAGGGTATATAGTGTTGTTCAAAGAACTCGGTATAACTGAGCACCGCTTTTTTGGCTTTTTCCTCGCCTCTGGGATCTGCACCCAAATTGATTTCAGCTTTCAAGGTCTTTGCCGCTTTACGGGCTTCAACTAAGGTTATTTCAGAGGTCTTGCTGATCTTTTGGTGGCAGGTTTTACCTTTGGCGTCTTTGTAACGTAAATAGTAAGTACCTTGCCCCGGGCTGCTTTTACGTACTTCAACGTACAGGCCAGGTAAATCTGAATCACAATATTCGATCCGGGCTTTACCTTCAGTGCAATGCAATTCATTGTTGATGAACGGCTGGGTCAGTTTAATGATGGGCATAAATAACTCCTTAAGGGTTATTGTGAAAAGGTACCTAACCTCAACAGCCGATTAGGTACCTGTTCAATTATTTCAGTTGATAGTGCTTTGGATATTCATGTTTGCCTTTCACATCATCAAAATTAAGCAATTTGTATCTAACTAATTGAGAAATGCATATGCCCGCTTGTTTACGTTCCCCGATACTGAGTTCATTCCAAAAAGCCTTGCCGCACATTTTCTTAGCGCAATATTTAGCGTCTTTGACAAGGCTTTTATTGTCTTCTATGGCCATATATAGGCGATAGAAAAAATCAGCCGTTATCGATAACCGACTGTTTAGGGGAATTAGTTTATTTTTATTCATGATGATTTATCCTTAAATTGAATATGCATTAAATGCGAGCGCCGCATCACTGCGGCGCCCACGTTAGTAAAGTTAAGCTAAGCTCTGAGTAAGATGACGTCAGCGGCTATAGGCATTAGTTCAAAATTAGTCATGAATTTAGATGAGGTATAAGATTCGACATAAGGCACTTCACCGTTTTCAACCATTGTCATAAAGGTTACAAAGGTTTTACTGGCCGCCTTCGTGTTAAGTATAAAGACCAAATCTTCACCTAAGATCTCATCAATATCGTAATTTTCTTCAAGATTCAAAAAGTCATAACGAGCAATCGCATGATTTTTGATAATGTCGTAAAAGTTTTTTGATACTTTTGAACCATCGTTAAGAGTGATAATAGTGTTTGTTGTATTTAATTGTTTCATGTTTTTATGTCCTAAATTGTTTGTAATAAATGTAATTTCAAATCGAATGAGTTAACCCTAAGAGCTTTTCTTAAAAGTCACCCTCATCCGCCGAACGAGTGTCCGCAGCCAAATAACGTGTGAACGCATCTTTAAACTCGCCTGCTGTATAGCCTTTCGGTGTTTTGTTGTAT
Organism: Crenothrix polyspora; assembly: GCA_945903675.1. Taxonomy (GTDB): domain Bacteria; phylum Pseudomonadota; class Gammaproteobacteria; order Methylococcales; family Methylomonadaceae; genus Methylobacter_C. The sequence goes on along the minus strand of CAMDOP010000129.1, from coordinate 5,661 downwards.
GGCATACGCACTGTTTTTGAATGTATTCCATATGTTTTAAGAATCGTGGCCACCTGCCGAGGCGAAATTTGTTTACCTCTGTTGTAAGTTAACCAAGGTCTTTCCTCATCATCGACCAATGCTAAAATCAAATCCACCGAACTGATTCGTTCAATATTTTTGGTTTCAAATAGCGTACGGATATCGGTCAATAATTCAGCCCCTATCGATAAAGACTCGTCGACTGTTGAAGAGAGTTTCAGTGCCGCATGATAAGCGGCCAATGTCCAAGTCTCTCCAGCACACTCCGCAATCGCCATCAAAGGTGACCAATTATCCTGAGCGCGATCAGAAAGCGATTCAGGTAGTTTAGGTTGGGCTTGACTCACTTGCTCTGCATAATCGAGCGCGAAGCGAGCAAGTTTTGCTTTAATCACCTCGAATTTCTTAATGTCTGCATGACGAAGACGTACGACACTTTCGTGTGACAGTTTGCGACGCATATTAATGATCAGCCCACGACTTAGCGTTGAATCCGGCAAGTGCTTTTCTAAGGCAATGCCGGCCACCAATTTGGGGCCGAAGACATTAAAGAATTTAGGCTCATGATTGTCACCCACGATACGTATTACGAAGCTACTGCTGCGTGTATGGCCGGCATTGATCAGTCCTAATATTTCTTTATTTTCTTTAATGAATAGATCAACCTCATCGATCAGTAAAGTAGGTTGATATTGCTCAGTCACTCTGAACATCGAAGCAGTTGTCATATTTGACAGCGGAATCGATCTGCAGCATATCCTGCCCATAATCTCTAAGAGTTGTGTCTTACCACACGCCTTTTCTGGTGCGTTAATAATTGCCAAGGGCGCTACCTGAAAACAATCCATCATCCACGTCATTGTGGCCCATAAAGTCAGACTATATCCTTGAGGCAAATCAAGAATAATGTGCTGATGAATGACTTGACGAATTTCTTCAAACAAGTCGCTCGGTACGATTGGATCAGCGTAAGGAATGACCGCTTCAAGAAAAGAAGATTGTGGTTTTTCTAGATCTTTCTTAGCAGCTTTTACTTCAGTGTCTAGGGTTTTGATTTGCACATTAAATTGCTTTGCGGTTGCCTTTCTCTCAAGATCATATTCAAGAGGATGTAGCGCCGCCAATTCAGCGATTTTAGTTTTTAACTCAACCACGTTTGTTGCTGAATCAAGCGGGACTTGATTAGCTGAATTAAGTGTTTCTTCTGAAGAAGAAAGCTTAATCGGATCGGTCATGTTGATCTCCATTTCCTAATTTCAAATACCGCTTATTTCAAGCGGCGGTTTCAGGAGATGCGAGAACTCTTTGGAAGTTATCAATATCTGCATCTCCTCGTAATAGAGGCATTACTGGTAACTTTAGGGAAAGGGAATGTTAATTTAATTCATATAAAACAATAAGATAAAATAAATGTTTTTTAAAAAAAATGAAGCTCTAGCAAGGTTACTGGTAACCCTTAGTTGTTATCTCTTAACCATTGTGAAGTGTCATCATTTTCATTATCGAACGGTCTGGTATTATGCTCTTCGGCTTCCTCATAATCTGAAACCGCTGCACTATAGAATTTTTTATCATCGTATTCGAGATTTACTGCTCTTTTCTTGGCACGCAGATCGGCATTCTTTTGATCGTCTTCCAATGTAAATTTTGGCCGCCAACCGTCTGATTCGTTGATAGGATAAAAAGGATCTTTCGAGATACCGGTTAACTTCTTAAGCGCACTTCTTATTTTCGCTACAGACGTTTTTTCATTGGCTTTTGGACTGGACGCCCTGGGGATTTGTTGCCCCTGGCTCATGCCGATCAAAATAATACCTTGATGATTGGGTATATTTTTGGCGGCACCCATCAGACCAATTTTTCTAAAATGTGAGGTGATACGTAAATCTTTCCCGACAAAACAACCAATTTTGTAATCTTTGTAGATCTTTATGGTGACATCTTTCCAATCAAACTGTTCATTGGGATGAGCTTCTACAGCAACGTCTCCAGACCAATCAGGCACTGAAATACCAAAATGCTCTTCAGCCCAATTCGCGACACTTTTTAATTCTAAACGCACATAATTAACACTGTCGGGCGATTCCTTTAACAGCGATGTTTCAGGATGTTCAAGCTCCAGTTTCATGTGATCCAGTAGACTTGATGCAAGATCAAGTCTGGCCCGGCAGATATCTACGCGGATTGCGTAGGGCATCAACTCCTTTATTGACAGTTTATCTACTTTGGCATTGTGATACGCGACCTCAGCATCTTCCAAAAAGGCATCAGACATGTCACCGAGACTGAAGCCGGTCGGGATATAATCCAAGTTAACCAAGCGAGCCACGGCTTCTTCAAGGGTTACGGAGATGGGTTGCACTTTCTTCATCATTAAGCTCTTCAGAATTGACAATGGCTTTATTTTACTTGGAATTAAAAGACGGAGCGTGAAGTTAATGTTTTTTCTTACATCTCATGCAAAAAATCGGCAACGCCGCAACCTCATTGTTTTTATACGATTTATTTGTTGCGGCATTCTTCGAAGTCACATCGCGGCGAAATTGTGCCGGCGTTGCGTCAATATCTTCAGTGTTTCGTTGACGTTTCAGATGATCCGCAACGCCACGGCCCATGATATTCATGGGGTTAAAGGCATCGTTGCGGCAGGGCGGCAAAAATCGGGAGGGGGTAGGGAAATGTTTTAAAAAGGCTGTTTTACGCGGAGTCGAAGTAGCTATTGATGGTCAATTCAAGGCGCTGAAATCATGACGCCTCATTAAAGTATCTTGCCGATAATAAAGTAGCAACTGTTTGTAGATGTCAGGGAAGTGAGTATTAAGAATGTCTGGGGCACAAAAGAAATATTCGGTTATCACCGCAAAAAACTCAGCAGGATTTGTTGTGGCATAGGCATTAATGCAACAGGTGTCATGGTGATTCAGGCGCCGACACAAACTGTCATAGGCGGCACTTAAGGAGGTGGACCACTCCTTTATCGCCATATCATTATGCAAAGGTGGAAAGCCATTGGCAGATCCATTAAGGATATCCAATTTGTGTGCAATTTCATGAATCACAACATTGGAACCTTTGTGAGCGCCGGACATAGCTTTTTCAACATCGTGCCAAGATAATATTAAAGGACCTCGAGTCCAGGACTCACCGATAAGTACCTTGTTTTCATGATGTACAACACCGGAAGAATCGGTTACATCTCTGTTAACTATAAAGGCATTTGGGTAAACAATGATTTCTCGCCAACCAGATAAACAATTCAATCCAAGCTTCAGTATTGGTAAGCACGCCTGAATTGCAATGACAACGCACATGGAGTCGGTGAGCTCCATATCTTGTGCGCCGACGAATGTCTTTTGGCTTATGAATAATGTTATTAATTCACGTAGATGTGCTTTTTCAACAGCCGTCATCCCGTGCAATATATCCAAACTATCGCTTACCTTTTTCCACAAGTCATGGCTAATGGGATGTCGATGTAAAATATAGCGGGTTCTTATACGGTTGAAATAATGCATGGGCTCCTTTTAGCAACCTCAGGGTCATCGTTATTACTCAATGAACCAACTATAGCAGTTAAGCTGCGACTGAGTGCTGAAAAAGCTGTTTCACTAATACCGTAATTGTTCACAAGGATTTTTCTTATAAGTATTCATGATCTTCCAACAATTCATAACAAGGTATAGGTCGGGATCTGGGTAACGTACATCGTCGACCAGATTGGTCAGGAGCTAGTTGATTAAGTCGTAGGGTGAGCAGTTTGAGTGTGTCGGGATCGGTGATGTCTTAGAGTTGTTGCGGATCTTTGAGGATTAGCATGTGTATCTCCTAAATTTAGGGTAAAAAAAAAGCCCCACATTTTCATGTGAGGCCGGTTGTCTTGGTGCTTTTTTAAATTATGTCGATGACTTTAATTCAAATAAAACGCTGTTTTCGGAAGATTTATTTTTTTGTGAAATGCTTATAAGCACCTATTGTTGCACCAATAGCCGCTCCAGCCATTGGTCCAATCAGTGGGACTGGAATAGCAATAATTGCTCCAACGGCGGCGGCTGAAGCGGTATCCTTTGCTAAGCTAGAAGATGCAATTTCCTTTGCTGCTTCTTTAGCTGCTTCTTTAGCAAGAGCGACACACTTTTCGGTAGCTATTTTTAAATCATCTTGGTTAAGTTCGCCGTCGCCATTTTGGTCGAGTGCAGCAGTAGCTATAGTTGATAAGCTTTGACTTGCGAAGTTGGCCGTTTTAGAAATTGCATTCCCTGCGGCATTAACAACAACGTGGCTCGCTTGCCCAACTCGTTTAGCTGAATGTTCTCCTGCTTCAAGGATGCCCGCCGCATTAGTGGTCAGAAAAGACGATGCATCGACAATCATACTGCCTGTTGCTTCGACTCCTTTAGATAAACTTGCACCGGCTTGTTTTGCGGCAGATGTGGCTTTTCCGCCCAATCCCTTCATTGAGGTGAAAATGGGACTGGGTGCTGACTCTACATTTTCAGTCACGTCTGATACAACAACTGTGGTTTTATCTGAAAACTCATTAAATAAATTTTGCATTAGATATCCTTACGTCAATTATCACGTCGCGGTTGAATTTCTTTCAATTAATTATTGTTCAATGAAACACCAAGTACGTTTGCGGTCTGTTGGTTTACTTCCGGTGAATCACTAAAAACATAACCTTTTTCTAATAGTTTTAGCGTGTAGTATTTGTTATACATAAATGCCCAAATAAGTTGAGCGATAAGTGCTCCTACACCAAAAGTAGCTAAAACTAACTAGAATTACAAATCCTTAAGAATCTCTTTTCGCTTTGCCTCGTATTCGTCTTGACTGAGCAGGCCTTTGTCTTTCAGTTCTTTGATATAAGTCATACGCTCATTTGCATTGCTTGCAGGTGAGGCTTGCATTAATGTTGGATTTGATGGTTGTGCTGCTGTGGGGGGTGAAATTTGTGTTGCTGTGTTTAAAGTATATTCAGTGCATTGATATTCAATACTGACCAACCATCTATTACATCCATTATTCGTAGGCATAATACATGATTTAGTTGAGCCACCAAAAGCCTCTGCATTTTTGTATCCCCAAGAAGAGCATCGTTGCTTTGCGGCATTTACTCCTTGTTGTGCGTTTAATTGAGGAGCTTCAAATAAGCCATATTCATATGAAAGTTTCACTATTCCATCTGCTCGGCTACCGCCAGTTGGGACTAGTTCTTTTTGAACGGCACAGCCACTAAAAATAATTGTTAAGCCAATCAATAGTGCTTTAGTTAAAGTTTTTTTCATGTCATTTAGTCCTAAATGTAAGATGGTTAAGGCCCCGAATCCCAGCTGGGTTGAGGGCGATTTCAAAATAGATAAACCACTTACCAAAGGACTGGCTTAGTTATGGAATATTGTGTTGTAGAGCTAAGATGCTGGAACAAAGTAGACTTTCGATCACACCCGACTCACATCGCCGCGTAATTTGATACTTAAATGCTATTAACAATAACACCATTAAAATTAATAGGGTAACTAATTCAACAGATTGTTAAAAATAACTGAGGACAAGATTGAAGAGGGCAGGGCAGGAATAACACCGTAAAATAAAACCGTTAGGCATAAAAAAGGCCCCGATCAGATCGGAGCCTTTAGAATT
>CAMDOP010000128.1 GCA_945903675.1 Crenothrix polyspora | reverse complement strand
ATCGCACCCGAGGGCGAGATACTTTCTTTTGCTCCGCTAAAAGAAAGTATCCAAAGAAAAGGCGGCTCGATTGCAGCTCGATCTGCGCTCCTCAGTTTTGTCGGGGGTCGGTAGAGAGGGCGTCCTGCCCTCCTACCGACGCGCGGCATACATGCCGCGCCCCTTCGGGCTAATCCCAACAAAACCTGCGGTGCTCAGCGCGGCAAACGAGAGTAAAACAACGTTACTGCCTAACGTCAGTTATTTAAGATATTCGACTACCCATTTAATACGGGACAAGTAGCGGTTGGGCTGGGTGCTTTTCTCATCCCAATATGATAGAGCCTCAATGTTGGGTTAACGATAAGGCTGTTAGTCCAACCTATGGATTTAAATTACTTAATAGCCAATAAATACTCGCTTTCAGAATAAATATCTTCATTGCTGTCTAGTCGGTCTAGGTAAACTTTCCCTAGTAAATGATCAAATTCATGTTGAAACACGCGCGCTACAAAATCTTCTAACACGATGTCAATGACTGTACCTTGTTGATCAAGATATTTAACCTGTATCTTTTTATAACGTGGTACTCGGGCCCTTATGCCTGGTATGCTCAAACAACCTTCCCAGCCCTTTTCTTTAGTCTCGGAAAGAGCAGTAAAGCTTGGATTAATCATGACCGTAGGCTCCATTACTGGAGCCTGTGGATATCTTAAGGTAGGACGCGAGGCAATAATGATGATTTGCTTAGAAATGCTGATTTGAGGGGCGGCGATACCGACCCCTTCAGTCGTTGCTAAGGTATTCTGCATTACTTTAATGAGCTGCAGTGTTTCAGTGCTGCTAATATCGGTAATAGGCTCTGCTTGTAAACGCAGCACCTTAGCACCTAATTGTGCAATTTCAATGATGGTGGACATTATGAAGCCTGTAACTCCGCTAAAATTAAGGCTTGGGCTTGAGTCGGTTCATCATTGCTCGTGTTTAATAATTGTAAATAACTGCCATCAGGCTGTAACAGCCAAGCCTGCGTGTTATCTTTTAAGTATAAATCCAAGTCATGCAAGATGCGGTTAGATAGACGTTTACTTTCGATGGGGAAGCAAATTTCTACACGACGGAACATATTGCGATTCATTAAATCTGCGCTAGAGGCGTAAACTTCTTGATTGCCATCATTAGCAAAAGCATAAATGCGAGCATGTTCTAAAAAGCGACCGATGATGGCGCGTACTTCTATATTTTCAGAAATGCCGGGTATGCCGGGTCTGAGGCAACAAATCCCCCTGACCATTAGTTTAACTTCAACCCCAGCTTGAGAGGCGCGATATAAGGCTTGTATCGATTGTTCTTCGACGATAGCATTCACTTGAATAATAATCTTGGCCGGTTTGCCATTTTTGGCGTGAGTTATTTCCCGTTCAATCTTTTCAAGTATGCCTTTATGTAAGGTAAAGGGTGATTGTAATAATTTGTTTAATTTAGTCACCTTACCCAAGCTGGTGAGCTGTGCAAATACTCGTCTTACATCTTCACCCAATTCCTTATTGCATGAGAACAAGCCGTAATCGGTGTAAATTTGCGCGGTTTTAGGATGGTAGTTACCTGTGCCCAGATGCACATAGTGACGTAATTCTTTGCCTTCTCTACGTAATACCAAGCACATTTTGGCATGAGTTTTATAACCAACCACGCCATAGACCACATGAACAGCTGCCTCTTGTAGTTTAGAGGCTAAATCAATATTGGCTTTTTCATCAAAACGCGCTCTTAATTCAATCACGACAGTGACTTCTTTGCCTGCGCGTGCTGCTCTGATCAAAGCCGCTACGATAGGCGAATCAGCACCTGTACGGTACAGTGTTTGTTTGATGGCAATTACTTCGGGGGCTGCAGCAGCTTGACGTAAAAACTCCACTACCGGTGAGAAAGACTCAAATGGATGATGCAATAAAATATCATGGCGTTTAATGGCCGCAAACATATCTTTGTTACGTGCCAGTTGGGGCTGTGTGCTGGGTTTAAACGCTGGGAATTTAAGGTCAGGTCGGTTGACGAGGTTATTAATTTCTTGAATTCGATTAAGATTGACTGGGCCATCGACTAAAAACAAACGGTCACGGTTCATTTCAAAACGATCTAGTAAAAAGCTAACGGTATCATCAGGGCAGGCAGCATCAATTTCTAAGCGAACTTCATCACCATAATTACGCATGGCGAGTTCGCCTTGAACGGCCAGTAATAAATCATCAATGGCATCATCATCAACAAAGAAATCACTGTTTCTAGTGACTCTAAATTGATGGCAACCTTTAACGGTCATGCCCGTAAACAATTCATTAACAAAAGCATGAATAATGGAGGATAAAAATACAAAGTCATAAGGGCCACTTTGGGTTTCATCAGCAGGTAGTTGTATAACGCGCGGTAAGGCTCTAGGCGCTTGTAGAATGGCTCGGCCACTATTTCTACCAAAGGCATCTTTACCGGTTAAAGAAATAATGAAATTTAAACTTTTGTTAAGTATGCGTGGAAAAGGGTGTGCTGAATCTAGCCCTACAGGTGTTAAGATCGGCAGTAATTCATCATTGAAATATTTGGCTAGCCATTTATGCTGAGCTTCATTCCATTCATGGCGGCGTATAAAGCGAATATTTTCTTCTTTAAGTTGCGGTATTAATATTTCATTAAGCACCTGATATTGTTCTTCTACTAATTTGTGTGAATCAATAGAAATTTGCTCTAATTGTTCTTTAGGTGTTAAGCCATCTGGACCTGTAGCCTTAGGATCGATATCCGCAATTTCCAATACGCTAGCAACTCGCACTTCAAAAAATTCATCGAGGTTGGAACAAGAAATACACAGGTAGTTTAGACGCTCGAGTAGGGGAACCGCTTCGTTTTTTGCTTGTGCCAATACGCGTTTATTGAATTCTAATAAACTCAAGTCACGGTTAATATAGAGTTCTGGTCGATCGAGTTCTATGCTTTCAACTATTGTGCTGCTGTCCATTTGTATCCTTAAATTATCGAATAACACCGGTGATAAAAACATGCCTGTCACTGATTTGTTCTAATTGTAACTGTAAATCAGCTTGTGCTAATTGTGTACTTATTTCTTCTAAGCTAAAGGCGGCTAATAAAGAATGGTAAAAATCTCGCTGTAAGATTTTAGGTTCATTCGCGGTATAGTCTTGCACCATGTTCTGCGCTAGTGCTAAATTTTCTGGGCGCAATAAATCCATTATGATGATACGTGTTCCTGGTTTAGCATAGTTTTTTACCGTTTGCCAAAGTATCTGAGGATCAGGTAAATGGTGTAAGAGACTATTAGAGAAAATTATCTCATAGCCAGATTGCGGTAATATGACATCAGGCAATAGTCCGAGTATAAAACGTAGACGTGGAGCTAAATTAGAGCTTAATGCTGCTTGTGCAATGTTGAGCATAGGCTCTGAGCCATCGACTGCATGAAGTTTACTCAAGGGAAACGCCTTAGCAAAACGATAACTAATATCGCCAGGCCCACAGCCTAAATCCAATGCAGTACCCGAAAACTGTGGTTCATTAACCCATGCACTTAAGCGATGTATAAAATCTTGATGAGGAATTTCAAAGTCCGCCTGAGCATAAGCTCTGACCTGATGTTCATCGATCATGAGTTCGGGTTCTAATATGCGTTTCATCGACTACGTTCTCTATCGCCTTGCAAGCCGCCGGTATGAACGGCAATAATGCGCTGGCCGGCGCTAAAGTGACCTTTGCGGATTAAATCATAGAGTGCGTACATCATTTTTCCGGTATAAATAGGTTCTAGTTGTATTGTTGTTTTAGCTTGAAAATCTGACATAAAGTTCAGTAGTTCAGGTGTCGTGCTGGCAAAGCCACCAAAATGGTAATCCAAATTAATTTGCCAGTTGCTTTTGTTTTGCTTTAATAAGGAACTGACATCCGCGTTTAAAAAGCTGGCATTTTTTAAAGCAGCAAAGCCTAGCACCGAGACCTTATCATCTGTAGCGGCGATCAGTCCTGCTAAAGTTGTACCAGTGCCACAGGGTACGCAGAGCCAGTCATAAGCCACCTCGATTTCTTTAACGAGTTCTGCTACCCCGCTTAAAGCTAAAACCTGCGCGCCACCTTCGGGCAGCCAATATTGTTGTGGTTTTATTCCTGGTAAATCTAAATAGCCTTTATAGTGCCTGAGTTGTCGATAATCAGTACGAGAAATAAACCTAAGCTCCATGCCCCAAGAGCTTAGGTCAACTAAAGTCGGCGTTAATACCACCGGTTCTTCGCCTCTAACATAAGCGATGGTTTTTAAGCCTAGCGCTTTGCCTGCGAAGGCCAGGGCATGTAAATGATTAGAATACATGCCGCCCATACTAATGATAGTATCAGCACCTGAATACAGTGCATGATCAAGAATAAATTTTAATTTACGCCATTTATTGCCGGATATAATAGGATGCAGCAGATCATCACGTTTCATCCATAATTCAATGCCAAATTTAGCGCATAAGGGCTCATCAATTTTAGTCAGTATCGACGGCTTAAAGGTTTCTTCTAGTTTAATCAGTTCAGGGTGCATCGATGTGTGGACGTTATAACTTAATTGCAACGAAGGCCGAGATTATGGCGCATTTTGCTGTGCCCTGTCTGCCTGATTATCAACCCGACTACAATATACCTCCGGGACAGGATGTCCTTGCTGTGATTAGCTTAGAAGATGGAAGCCATAAAGCCTTTAACTTGCATTGGGGACTGATACCGAGCTGGGCTAAAGATAAAAAAATAGCCAGTCGTACTTTCAACGCTAGAGCAGAAACCTTAACTGAAAAACCATCCTTTAGGAGCGCTTATCAGCATAGGCGTTGTTTGTTGCCAGCGACGGGGTTTTTTGAATGGCATCAGACTGAAACCGGCAAGTATCCTTACCATATTCATAGAGCCGATAACGGCTTATTTGCTTTTGCGGGTTTATGGGAGCATTGGCAGTATGAGCAAGCATCGGTGTACTCTTGTACCCTAATCACTATGGCAGCTCAAGGCAAAATGGCGCGTATCCATGAGCGTATGCCGGCTATTATTAGTCCAGAATATTATCAGCGCTGGTTAGATCATAGTGATGAGTCTGCTGATGTGGCTCACTGTTTAGCGACAGCTATGGTTAGCGATATACAACTGACGGCCGTGAGTTCATTGATAAATAATCCTAGGCATAATGGCCCTGATTGTTTGTGGCCGGTAGGGTAGATACTCGGTATAAAGTTGGGTTGAAACAGCTCAACCCAACTTTATCAGCCTCACAATAAGCTGACGTTATTTTACAACTAGGTTGTTATTAACCTTTTTAACACCTTTCACAGTTCTAGCTACGTCACCCGCTTTCGCTGCAATTTCGCTTGAATCAACAAACCCACTTAGTTGCACTATACCTTTGTATGTCTCAACGTTAATTTGCATGAGATTAAGCTTGGAATTATCGAAGATGAATGCTTTCACTTTGGTGGTAATAGCGATATCATCGAAATACTCACCGGTACTTTCAAATTTTTTCCCGCCTGCGCAACCAGTAACTGACGCAACCAATACTAGACTTATTAATAAACAACGTACTAATTTTAATGGGCTCATAATAGTTTTTTAAAGTGGGAAAGTGGGGGTGAGATGATAAATGTGAGCATTAATAAGCGCTAACAATAGTTATACCCGCTTTCAACCTAAATAGAGAGGCTTTAAGCAGCGCCCAGCAAAATAATACCTCAATCTTGTATAGATGTAACGAATGGTTATCATTTTAGGATGAAAAACATTCTGATGGACAATTTATCTACTTATTCTAGCGTTAAGGCTTGACCACATGTATGACAAAAAACGAATAGCCCATACTATAAACAGTTACAGTCTCAATTTGATAATTGCTCTGTTAATGTCCTTGTGTTTATCTGCCTGTGCGGCTGCGGATATCTTTGAATGGAAAGATAGTAAAGGTAGCGCGCATTACTCTGATCGCAACCAAGACCATGCAAAACGGCTGTATATCAATCCTGGTTACGGTTTTTATAGCATAAGAGCCATCTATGATGGTGATACCGTACAGTTGACAGATGGTCGTAAAATTCGCTTGTTGGGCATTAATACACCAGAAATCGAACATAGGGGCAAGCCCACCGAAGCGGGCGGTGAAGCTGCGAAAGCTTGGTTGATTAACAAATTACAAAACACCAAAGTTCGCTTGGAAATAGGTGTTGAAAAAACCGATAAATACGGCAGAACTTTGGCGCATTTGTTTACCGAAAATAAAGAGCATATCAATGTGTCTTTAGTTAAAGCGGGGCTGGCGACGCTGAGCATTTACCCGCCCAATTTACAATATGTAGCTGAACTGCAAGCCGCTGAAAATGAAGCGCAGCACAATAAGCTTGGCTTATGGAATAGTAAGGAATATGCGCCTATAGCTGTTAATCAGCTAACAGATGAGGGTCATGCTGGCTGGACACGCATCGTCGGTAAAGTGACGGCTGTGCATATTAGTGAACGCTTTGTTTATTTAGAGTTTTCTAATCGCTTTGAAGCACGTATTGATAAAGACTGGCTGTCGCTATTTCCTGATATCAATAGCTACGTCAATAAAACAGTGGAAGTGCGTGGCTGGCTGAATAGACGTAAAGATCAATTTTCAATGTTAGTCCGTCATCCAGTGGCGTTGATTGTGCTGTCAGATTAGTGATAAGGTAATGCGCAATAATAAACCCCCCATTTTTATAGGATGTGCTGAACGATAGTGAAGCGCATCCTATTAGGGGTATTTTATTTTTTGCGAGTTACCTAAGCATAAGAGTGTAAAACAGCTTCAGCTGTTTTACAAAGCACTAGCTAAAGCTCAGTATTCCAGTGGAAATCATAGCAGCCCTAGTTGTATCTAGGAGGCTACTTAAAAATACCTAGCCAACATAGCCTTGTCAGAACACATAGCCGGCAACGGTATTTTTACTTCATAGCCGCCACCAGAAGCGACCTCCATGGCTTGACCATACATGCCCTCCATACGCTCAACGACAATGTCATGGTTGCCCTCAGGCAAGATTAACTCTAAGGTATCACCGACTGAGAACTTGTTTTTAACATCAACCGTTGCAAGCCCCGTTGCTTGATCATAGCTTCTGATTTCTCCACAAAATTGTTGTTGATGGCTTTTGGAATAGCCGGTGATATAGTTTTGTTGTTCGTGGGTATGATGGCGCTGATAAAAACCATCGGTATAACCCCGATTAGCTAAGTTTTCTAAAACCCCAAGCAGTTCCGGCTGAAAGTCTCGTCCTGCTAGGGCATCATCAATCGCCTGTCGATAAGTTTGCGCCGTGCGTGCCACATAATAATGGGACTTAGTGCGCCCTTCAATTTTAAGACTATCAACGCCAATTTCGACTAAGCGTTGCACATGCTCTATGGCTCTTAGGTCTTTTGAATTCATGATGTAAGTGCCATTTTCATCTTCCATGATCGGCAGTAACTCACCTTTGCGACCTTCTTCTTCCAGAAAATAAACCTTGTCGGCTAAAGGGTGTCGTTCTGCGCCACCACAGCTGGCATGACTAATATCAGACATCGATAGGGCATTGCCGTCTAAGACGTAATCACCTTCGGCATTTTCATGAGCGGGTAGGGTGTCATACTTCCAGCGACAGGAATTAGTGCACGTGCCCTGATTAGGGTCACGATGATTAAAATAACCAGACAATAAACAGCGGCCGGAATAAGCAATACATAAAGCACCATGAACAAAGACCTCCAGCTCGGTATCTGGGCAGCGCTGACGTATCTCTGCAATTTCATCCAAGGAAAGTTCACGTGACAAAATGACGCGTTCAACGCCCATGCTTTTCCAGAAATTAACGGTCGCATAGTTGACCGTATTAGCTTGTACTGATAAATGTATCGGCATATCCGGCCAAGCTTCTCGCGTCATCATAATCAAACCAGGATCCGCCATAATTAAGGCATCGGGTTGCATGGCTATAATCGGAGTCAGGTCTTTAATAAAGGTTTTAACCTTGGTGTTATGAGGAATGACATTAGTTGCCAAGAAAAACTTTTTCTTGAGTTGATGCGCCTCAGCAATGCCTTTGGCTAGGTTATCTTCCAAAAAGTCATTATTGCGCACACGCAAACTGTAACGTGGCAGTCCTGCGTATACTGCATCTGCGCCAAAGGCAAAAGCATAGCGCATGTTCTTAAGGGTTCCTGCAGGAGAAAGTAATTCGACGTGTTTCATGTTTAGCTGTGTAAATGATTGGGTTGGAGTATTCTATCCCAACCCGTTTAAGCAAGCCAAATTAAGGGCACAATTTATGTGGATATTAGTATTAATAATTGTTTTTCTGTTTGTACTAGGTGGCTTGTTAATTTTGTTGCGCTCAGCGAAGCTACCTACTATTCCTGATAGTGTAAAGGCACAGCCTTATGAAGACGATGATGATTAGGTGTGTTGTCTCTAGCTTTTTAAGAGACTTAAATAAAAGAGTGACAATGGTCCTTAGGTTTATATTTATAGGCGATTTCAGAGCATTTAATGGGCTATAACTAGAGTTCGCTCAGAAACAATAACTTATTGATAGTGTTAACTATATTGCCAATAAATGATATAATAAGTGCATAGAAATTGAGTTTCACCTCACAAAACCCGTGCACTTATGATCCGAATACATAGCCAAACTCAGCTTACTTTAGAAG
>CAMDOP010000127.1 GCA_945903675.1 Crenothrix polyspora | reverse complement strand
GGTAAAGCCAGATTGTTTGTGATTTTTAAAATGTTTCATGGTAGATCATGTTTCCGTTAAAAGGCCAAATCATTTACACTCAAAATTGCTAGCAAAATCGACACAATAATGCCGGCAATCATGAGTCCCAAGGTAATAATTAACACGGGCTCAAGAAAAGCCAATAGTCGTTGTATGGCGACTCTGAGTTGTTTGTCATAAATACTCGCTACGCGCAGTAGCATTTCCTCAAGACGTCCTGTCTCCTCACCCATTTTAATCATCTGCAAGGCCATTTTAGGTAATAAATGCTTTTCAAGTAAAGCATCTGATAAATTTTTACCTTGTTTTAAGTGCTCTTCAGCATCTGCAATAGTGCTAGCAATGACTAAATTGTCCACGGTTTCTCTAACAATCACCAAGGCTGAAATTATAGACACCCCATTGCCCAAAAGGGTACCCAGTGTACGTGTAATATTGGCGGTTTCTTTATTGGTGATAATGGTGCCGGCCAACGGCAATTTAAGAAAGCGACCGTCCCAGACTTTCTTTCTTAGCGGATCGGCTAATTGATATTTCATATAACTTGAAATAAAAAGAAAACCAATCAGTAAGGCCCACCAATAAGCTTGCAACCATTCTGCCAGTCCGACAACAATCTGAGTTGATACGGGCAGAGCTTTACCGGCGCTTTCAAACATTTCGGTAAATTGCGGCACCACAAACGTTAACATAATAAATAAAGAGGCCAATGACATCACTAACAAAATAATCGGATAAATCAGAGCGGTACTGACCGAATCTTTTAATTCTTGTGAGCGTTCCAAGTATTCGGACAATCGTGTTAATACCTCATCCAAGGCGCCGCCTGCTTCTCCAGCGCGAATCATATTTAAATAAAATTTGCTAAAAATGCCTTGTTGTTGCTCAAGTGCATCGGCCAGCGAGACACCGCCTTTAACTTTTTCCAAAACGCGTGCGATTAATTTAGTTAAGCGCTCATTGTCTTCAGTCAAATCCATTAACACAAGTAATGACTTGTCCAACGGCAAGCCAGACTCGAGTAAAGTCGCTAGTTCACCGGTTAACAACGCAATGTCTTTTTGAGATAATTTTGAGGTTTTAAGACCAAAACCCATGCTAAAAAAAGAGCGGTTATTACCTGCGGCAACATGGACAGGGATTAGGCCTTCCGATTGTAATGCTGTGATCAGGGCCTGCTCATCAGCTACATCTCTTGTGCCTTCTTCGGTTTCGCCTAGTTGATTAATGGCTTTGTAAGTAAATAAAGTCATCTTAGGTTTCTGAAGTAACGCGCATCACTTCTTCCAGAGTCGTTATGCCTTCTATCGCCTTAACCAAGCCATTTTCATACAACGTTTGCATGCCTTCAGCGATAGCGAGTTTTTGAATTGCTCCGGCTTCTTCATGGGCCATAATTAATTTACGAATGGGGTCTGTCATAGGTAAAAACTCAATAATAGCGAGTCGCCCACGGTAGCCCGTATTTGAGCAAGCAGAACAACCAACAGGCTGATATAAAACAATATCTTGCTGAGAGGTAAAGCGATGTAAACGTAAATTATTGATCGTTTCGGGCCCAGCAATGGCCCCTTTTTTACAGTGAGAACAAAGTTTTCTAACCAGACGTTGTGCTAATATGCCATTGACGGTAGACGTCAGCAAATACTCCTCCAAGCCCATATCCAGTAGTCGTGTTACCCCGCCGGCAGCATCATTGGTATGTAGGGTTGATAACACTAAATGACCGGTAAGCGCTGATTGCACAGCAATTCTGGCTGTTTCTAAGTCACGCATTTCACCGATCATAATGACATCAGGATCTTGACGAACAATAGAGCGCAATGCGGAGGCAAATGTTAAACCTATTTGTGGTTTTGCCTGAATCTGATTAATACCCTCCATCTGGTATTCTACCGGATCCTCAACAGTGATGATTTTTCGTTCTGGTGTATTCAGTTGTTTTAAGGCGGCATACATCGTCGTTGATTTACCACTACCGGTTGGGCCGGTAATAAGAATAATACCGTGCGGCTGCGATAATACATCAATAAATTGTTGTAAATGCCGACCTGAGAAGCCTAGAGCGGCAAAATCAAGCACGGTATTTTCTTTGTCCAGTAAGCGGATAACGACGCTTTCACCGTGCATAGTGGGGATTGTAGAAACCCGCAAATCAAGTTCTTTGCCTATCATTTGCACTTTGATACGACCATCCTGTGGGAGTCGTCGCTCGGCAATATTAAGTTTGGCCATAATTTTAATACGTGAAATGACTGCCGCTGTTGATTTGACATTGGGCGCGTCAATTTCCTGTAAGACGCCATCGATACGCAAGCGGACTTTTAAAATTTGTTCAAAGGGTTCAATGTGGATGTCTGAAGCTCTGGTTTCAATCGCGCGTTGCATAATCAAATTAACCATCTTGATAACGGGCGCTTCACTGGCTAAATCTTTTAAATGCGCTAAATCTTCTTCGCCCAAATCATCAGTTAGTGAATCGGCAATCAGTTTATCGGCTTTCGACCGGTCTTCACCGTACTGAATGTCAAGGGCAGCATCTATTTCTGAAAGTAAACCCACTTTGACAAGAATGGTTTTTCCGGTCGCCAATCTAAGGCTATTGATAGTAAACGGATCGGCGGGATCCATCATGGCAACCGAAATAGCGTCTTTTGTCTGGGCTAAGCCAATGATATGGTAGTTTTTTAAAAACCGTAAAGACACAGTTTCCGGTAACTGCACTTCTAAAGGATATTGATCAGGGGTTACTTTCTCAAAATGACCTGATTCAACAAAAGCATCCGCCACATCAAGCTCTGAACATAAGCCTAATTTAACTAATAACTGAGGCACGCTTTCTGCGGGCGAGGTTTTTTGAACGTGTTCTGCTTTTTTTAACTCAGAGACTGAAAGTTTATTGCTTGCTTGTAATGTTTGTAGCAAAGACTGATAAGTCATAGTAATAGTTGAGTATGACCCTTTTTATATTATGGCGTTGAAAGGGCTAAAAAAATTAAAGTAATTGTCGCACTAAAGTGCTAAAGAAAGAAACCTATATAGCGATTTACAAGTAACTAAAAAGGACTTATGAAAGTAATTGAGTGTTTTAGAAAAAAAACTTTTTTTTAAAATATACCCTATACCCCTTAGCGAATAAAGCGTTACATAGAAGTCAGGCTCATCATTGTTGGGAATTTTTAATTAAAGATAGGCTAGGGTGATCTAATAACTCATGGTAAAATTAAAAAAAAAGCAAATTCTGATGCTGCTTTTTCTGTTTCCAAATGTATTTTTTGAAACAGGTACACTATTAACTTTGTATCTTTATTCATTATTGCCTCACGTTACCTGTTTTATTATGGCTACTATAGAAAAACGTAATCTCATTATATTTCAATCGATTGATTACGAAATTGAGCCTTATGATGCGTTAGCAGAGGCTGATTGGCAAGTGCATATTGCCACGACTATTCAACAAGTCTCTGCGCTATTAGCGAAGCATACCTTCCTTGTAGGCTTGTGCTTGGTCGACAAATGTACGCTCTCAGCCTGCAATAACGACATGTGCTGTCGATCCGAACAGTATTCTAAATTGAATCGATTATTCAAATTACATTCAAACATCAACTGGATAATGGGTTTGCCGAAAGAGGCTTCGCCCAAAATAAACACTAAGTCCATTGAGGCTCAGTTAATCTCAGAATATTGCACAGACTATATAACCTTGCCCATCGATACTAAGCAACTGTTGTTTGCGTTGGGTCATGCCTATGGCATGAACGCACTTTCTCAGCCTTTTAGAGGTCCGACTAAGGAACATGAATTAAATTTTGGAATTATTGGCAGTAGTCCTGCGATGTCAAAATTATTCAATCTACTTGGAAAAGTGGCAAAAGAAGATTGTGCTGTTTTAATTCAAGGAGAAACCGGCACCGGTAAGGAGTTGATTGCCAACGCCATTCACAATAATTCGATTCGTTCTGAGGAACCGCTCATTACAATAAATTGTGGCGCGTTCCCAAAAGATTTGATTCAAGCTGAATTGTTCGGTTATGAAAAAGGTGCCTACACGGGTGCGCATCAACGCCATATTGGCCGTATAGAATCTGCGCAAAACGGGACTCTATTTTTGGATGAGGTGGGTGATTTACCCTTAGCACAGCAAATTAATTTATTACGCTTTCTGGAAGATAGAACGATACAGCGTATTGGCAGTTCAGTAAAAATACCAATTAACGTCCGTATTATTGCGGCTACTCACGTTGATTTAAAGGCGGCGGTAGAGCGGAATGAGTTTAGAGAAGATCTGTATTATCGTCTTCAAGTGTTAAAGATAGAAACGCCACCTTTAAGAGAAAGATTAGGGGACATCGAAATGTTGGCGTGGTACTTCTTTAACAAAGCATCGGCAAATCAAACTTACAAAGCCAAGGGTTTTCAATTGGAAACGTTAGGCCTCATAAATTGTTTTGCTTGGCCTGGCAATGTTCGACAACTAATGAACACCGTGCGTAACGCAGTTGTTATCTCAGAAAATGTGATGCTCACGCCTGAGGATTTAGGCTTAGAGAGGCCGAGTGGTTATTTTACACTACAAACCTTAGATGAAGCGCGCTCCAATGTCGATCGTGATTTGATTTTAAATACGCTTCGTCATACCAACAATAATATCAGTCATGCCGCCAAAATCATGGGTATCTCTCGGGTAAGTCTTTACCGGTTAATTGACAAGCACACCGTGATGGTTGATTGCTAACCTATAGACAGTACAACTAATCATCCATTGCGTGGACTTTAACCGACCACGCGTAGCGCCTCTAGTAATAAACTTCATAGACTAAAATATAGGGCTTAGCGGGGCGTAAGTAGGAAACTATTTGTCCTTAAGCCGACTAATCATAATAAGTGTATGATTTCGTAACAGTCAGAAAAAACCCCCCGTTTACTGCTTTGGTCATTATAAAGTTGTCTTCATGCACCCCTATTTTACTGATTTACATGGTAAATAGTCCATTTCCATAATGTATCTCAGCTATTACCCACCGATTCTATCGGCTTAATATTCAATTTTTGTCTTAAAAATATTACAGCTACTTTAGTGCTTCTTTAGAGATACGACCTAGATTTGTCTTAAAAATATTACAGTCTCTTTTTGTAAGGCCGCTAGCACGCCAAAAGAATGTCTTTTACGTCATGAAATATAGGCGATTTAGCTATGTGGCATGATTAGTGCTTAAGTGAAAGTAGCAAACCTTTGCCGTATTCACTCAGCCTATTTGTGAACTAATGGCAAAACTTATTTGCAAACAAGAAGAAGTTAACCCAAGCAATTAAAATTAAATCACTTTTTTGTTTCTAGCTTAATTAAGGTTTTTTTATGAATTTAACAAATAGATTACTAGGCCATACAGGTCTGCCGCTTATAAAGACCCCTCTTTTAAATGAAAGGCTCGATGGGCTTGCAGCTAAGAACAGTCCGCAACGGTTATGGATAGTCTCGGAGGGCTCTAGTCGTCTCAGTGCTACTACTACTTTACATTGAAATAAAGTGGCTGTTTTATCGTATCTAGGCAGAGTCAATCATAAATAAACTGAAATTGGTTTTGGTTTTTGCCAACTTTTACCCTATAACGACGTCGGATTTACCATGGAAATTAAAAATAGAAATCTCATTATATTTCAATCGGCTGATAGTGATATTGATCTATATGAAGGGTTGTCAAAAGCCCATTGGCAAGTGCATATTGCCACGACTATTCAACAAGTCTCTGAGCTATTAGCGAAGCATACCTTCCTCGTAGGTTTGTGCTTAGTCGACAACTGTACGCTCTCAGCCTGCAATAACGCCATGTGCTGTCGATCGGATCACTGTTCTAAATTGAATCGATTATTCAATTTACATTCAAACATCAACTGGATAATGGGTTTACCGAAAGAGTTTTCGCCCAAACTAAACACTAAGTCCATTGAGGCTCAGTTAATCGCAGAATATTGTTCAGACTATATAACCTTGCCCATTGATACTGAACAACTGTTGTTTGCGTTGGGTCATGCCTATGGCATGAACGCACTTTCTCAGCCTTTTAAGGGAGAAAACAAGGACCATGAATTAAATTTTGGGATTATTGGTCGCAGTCCTGTGATGTCAAAATTATACAATTTACTCGAAAAAGTGGCCAAAGAAGATTCCGCTGTTCTAATCCAAGGAGAAACAGGTACCGGTAAGGAGTTGATTGCCAATGCCGTTCATAATTATTCGATCCGTTCTGAGCAACCGATCATTACAATAAATTGTGGTACGTTCCCAAAAGATTTGATTCAAGCTGAATTGTTCGGTTATGAAAAAGGCGCCTACACGGGCTCGGATAAGCTCCATATTGGCCGTATAGAATCTGCGCAAAACGGCACTCTATTTTTAGACGAGATCGGTGATTTACCTTTAGAACAGCAAATTAATTTATTACGTTTTCTGGAAGATCGCACGATTCAGCGTATCGGTAGTTCAGTAAAAATACCGATTAATGTTCGTATTATTGCGGCTACGCATGTTGATTTGAAGGCGGCGGTGGAAAGGAAAGAATTCAGAGAGGATTTGTATTATCGCCTACAAGTGTTAAAGATTGAAACGCCGTCGTTACGAGAAAGAGAGGGGGATATTGAATTGTTGGCAGAGTACTTCTTTAACAAAGCCTCGGCTAATAACACCTACAAGGCTAAAGGTTTTCAAGTAGAAACATTAAAGCTAATCAGTCGCTACAGCTGGCCAGGCAATGTCCGTGAGTTGATGAACCGCATACGCCATGCCGTTGTGATGTCAGAAAATGATTTGCTTTCCCCGGAAGATTTAGACTTGAATAACCTAGAGCCCGACTTTTTCGCACTGCAAACCTTAGATGAGGCGCGCGTGGCTGTCGACCGCCAATTAATTGCAAACACTTTAAATCATACCCGTAATAACGTCAGCCGTGCCGCCAAACACATGGGTATTTCCCGAGTAAGTCTTTATCGTTTACTCGAGAAATACACCCTGCTACCCGCTTAAGCCCTCCCCCTTATTTACGCTACAGGCCTGTAGCACTGGGATAACCAGTGCTAAAAGCACCTTCGCTAGACGTTTAGACTATGCGTGTTGGCGCCGCTTGGTTAATGATAGCATCGCTGCTCTCTCTAAGAGGCGTCACTGTTCCTGTACGGGAACCGTTGGGTTTTAGCGTCACTAGCCATTTCCTTTGTATTGTTTGAGTTACAGTGATAAGGGTCTCTTTTCACTTATCTAGCGTAGGCATTTAATAGCCTGTGATGTGCGCGCTTAAGTCTTTATTTTATCTGTCTATGTGGAATTACTTATCGCGTTTATAGATACCATCATTGCGGATTAACCGTCCTTTTAACAACATGGCTAGCCTACTTTGTCTTAAAAAAATTACAGTCTGTTTTGAGCTGTTGTTCTGTTTTCTGTTTATTTGTCTCAAAAATATTACAGTTTTCCCTAATAAGCCCGTTACGCGCCGCGTATAACGGTTTAATCCCGCTGAGTTAACGTCTTTTCAGTTTGTGCACTTTTCCTCGGTTAGGAGGAACCCACTGTCACAGTTACTGATATTAGGAATCATGCAATGACTTATAGAAATATTAATATCGAATTAAAATATATGGCACGATTAGTGCTTAAGTAAACGTATGACCTACTTCACCGTATCCGACCTATCAAATTGTTGATATATGAAGAAACGCAGGGACTTTGGGTTAACGTCGGCGGTAGTCGACCTATAAAATAGTTTACTTACTTAAGGATGTATCATGAAAAAGATAAGAAGTAGTGAATCAATAGCTACAAAAATCACATTAGCAGAGGCGGCACCTCATCAACAAAAACTAGGGTCATGTGCAAATAAAAAAAACGGCGCTTTGAGCTTTAAATCAGCATCGTTTATCCGAACTATAGTACAAGCGGCTCTTCTGACGACTGGCGTTATGGCTGCGCCCATGTTTGCTGAGGCCTGCCTTGTTGACAGTGAATTGCCTTTTAACTCCGGACCGTTTGATCCCGCCGGTAAACAGAAGGGTCTTTTTTCCGAGCATATCGTCGACAGCAACGGCGTCGGCTTACAGATATGCACGGATGGTGACGGTGCCTCGCCTTGCTTATTCGACTTACCAGTACCAGGTAATGCCCTCTCCGAGGCCCTCGGCCGGGGTAGCGAAGCATTCTACTTTTTGGCTAACAGCACCGGCACCACGACAGGGGAATTCCCGCTCAACTGGGACATCGTGATGGGCATCGAATCGACCTTCGTGTCTGCTGAGCCCCAAGCCGGGGCCCAAATTCAGTTTCAACGTCTGCGTCTCCGAATCAATGTCAGCGCAACTGGCATCTACACCGTTGAAACGCCTTGGGGCAAGAGCGTGCACCAGGTCGATACTTTGCTGCGGCCCGGTAACGGACGGAACCGCTCCGAAATCAGCACGCCGATCGACATCTCCTTTGGTCCCGATGCTTCGGTTGCCGGTTTGGTTACGCCCTTCCTGATAGCGGTCAACAAACCCGGCTTGGCCACTGTAATCGACCAAGTCACAGGCAAACCGGTCGACCCGGCTAATTATATCGGCGACGGTGTAACCCAAACCCCAGTTACCGGCAGCCCTTGCGGTGACAACTTCGTCAGGATTACCGCTGTCGCTCTGGACGGCGAAACACCCATCAACATCAACAATGGCTCT
>CAMDOP010000126.1 GCA_945903675.1 Crenothrix polyspora | reverse complement strand
TGTTACACCAGTACAACGACATACTGGCTTAGACGAACAGCTTTTAAGTAATCGAAAAGCGGTCTACGAGGCTGCTTATGCGAAAAATCCACGGCGCTGGAGTGGAAACACACGGAATTGGCAAAGAATCGAAAAGGTTCATCTTAATCATGATAATGCCAAAGAAGGTGATGCGAAAGATATAGATATTCAAGCAAGAAAAGTAGCGTAAGTTTTAACCGTCGAGGCGACAACTACATTGACAATTTCCGCTTTAGAGAAGAACATTTATAAATTTATCCTGCCTCATCTTTGTAATGCTGAAAACGGTATGGTGTGTTTAAAATTGCTGCCTGTCCATTCAAAAGTGTCTGGATCAGCGTTGCAAGCCACTGCTCGCGTATAGTCTGATCAAGTTCTCTGTAAAAGTTAATGGTTTATGTTTATAAAATGGTACTAAAGCCCACTTTTTATAAAAAATTAATCATATAATAGCAAGTCTGCCTTAAACCTAGCTTGCTATTTCAACATGCCTGACTTATCTGCTTTATACAACAAGACACTCATGAGCCAACGCTTAGCGATAGACTTTACTCAGTTATCTGCGACCACATGGGCTAGCTTAAAGGCTACAGCATGCTGAATAACCTACTTAAACGGCTGCGTAAGCCCTTAGCACTAGAGCCTATACCTGCATTGAAAATGGCTGGAGAAGATATTAGCCAAAGTACGCTTGATGAACTACTCAATGCCAAGACTAGGCTGAGCGCGATTTATAACGCTTCTTTTGATGCCATTTCGATGCTCGGTGATGACGGCTTTATAGAAGGCAATAGAGCGGCAATGGCCTTGTTTGGTTGCGCTAACCTCGATGAATTTTGTCGTCATCATCCCATAGATTTATCACCTGCTACCCAAGCCTGTGGCACAGATTCAAAAACCTTAAGCCAGCATTATATCGACCTCACCTTAAAAAATGGCAGTTGTCGTTTTGAATGGCTATATCACCGTGCTGATAATGGTATTGTTTTTGTGACTGAGGTTATGCTTTCTAGTCTCGAGGTTAATGGCGCAACCATCATACAATGCGTGCATCATGACCTGACTGGAAGGAGAAAAACAGAAGCTAATTTAGCGACGAAAAAAAAGAAAAATAAGGCGCTCAAAAAAACGCTATATGAGCAAGCATTGTTTAATTCAAAATTTAAAGAAACATCTGTCTTACAAGACGCTATTTTTAATAGTCATAGCTTCTCTAGTATTGCTACCGATGCTCAGGGTGTCATCCAAATTTTCAATGTTGGTGCAGAAGCTATGCTTGGGTATTCTGCTGCAGAGGTGATTAATATATTTACCCCAGCCTATTTGTCCGATCAAAATGAGTTGAATGCACGTGCGGATATTTTAAGTCAGGAATTTGGCGTAACCATCAGTTCAGGCTTTGAAGCACTTGTTTATAAAGCTGCGCTGGGCATAGAAGATATTTATGAGCTGACCTATCTGTGTAAAAATGGCACTCGTTTACTTGCACAGGTTTCGGTCACGGCTTTACGTGATGAAAATGCTGCCATTATTGGTTATTTATTGATTGGTATTGACCATACTGAGCAAACAACTATAAAAATTGCAGCTAGACAGCAGTTAAAAACACTGTCCTTGGCTTTAGAACAAAGCCAATCAGGTGTGATGATTGCTGACCTTAATAACAATATTGAGTATATCAATCAGGCTTTTATCAATAGTTTAGGCTATATTCGTGAAGACATCATAGGTCAGAACCCCCGTCGAGTTATATCAGGAAAAACAATCGAAAAAACGTATGTAGATATGTGGGCCGCTTTGAACGAGGGCAGAGCTTGGCAGGGTGAACTCATCAACCTGAATAAACAGGGAGAGGAGATTGTTGAACAAACCTGGATATCACCGATACGACAAGAAGATGGCACGATTAGCCATTACCTAAGTGTTAAAGACAATATCACCGAGCGTAAACAAAAAGATGCAGAGCTTATAGCGGCTAAAGAGCGCTCTGAGAACTTAGCTAAAACTAAAACTCAGTTTTTGGCTAATATGTCACATGAAATACGCACACCCATGAATGCGATCATTGGTTTTTCAGAGTTGGCATTACTTGAAGACATGCCGCCAAAGGTTAACGATTATTTACAAAACATCAATGTCGCTTCTAATCATCTATTGATTATTCTAAATGACATACTAGATTTATCTAAGCTGGAAGCTGGGCAGATGGGGCTTAACCTTGGCCCTTTTAGTCTGTATGACTTGCAAACGACACTGTACAACTTGTTCAGTAACACTGCGCAGAGTAAAGGTTTAGTGTTGAATATAGACATTGCAAGCGATGTGCCCGATTACCTTATCGGTGACAGCATTCGTTTAAGGCAAGTGCTCATTAATCTGCTGGGTAATGGTATTAAATTTACGTCGCAAGGTACTGTGGCGCTGAACATTAGCCTTCAACATTTCGATGACCAGCAAGCGAAATTATTATTTGCGGTGACAGATAGTGGCATCGGTATTACCTTAGAGCAGCAAGCTAAGTTGTTTCTGCCGTTTAGTCAGGTAGACGATGGTTATACCAGAAACTATGAAGGCACAGGATTAGGCTTAGTCATTAGCCAAGACTTAGTGCAGTTGATGGGTAGCATTATTAAAGTAGAGAGTTATTTGGGAATCAGTAGCTGCTTTAGTTTTGAGTTGCAGCTGCCTATAGCGCCTTTATCGACGTTAGCTGGCATTGAAACACCATCAAGCACTGTTCAGTCGGCTTTACGCACTGAAACGGCGGCGTTGAATGGCATTAAAATTCTAGTTGCTGAAGATGATGGCTTAAACCAGATAATTATCCGTCAAGTGCTTAAGCATCTAGGAGCCAGCTTTATAATGATGGCTAATAATGGTTCTGAAGTGCTAAGCGCCTTAGAACAAGACGATTTTGATGTGGTGTTAATGGATTTACACATGCCTATCATGAATGGTTATGATGCCGCCATCGAAATACGTAAACTCCGCCGCTATGCTCAATTGCCGATAATTGCTCTAAGTGCAGGCATAACCGATGAGGATAAACAGCGCTGTATGGCAGCAGGAATGAATGATGTTATGGCTAAGCCTATCAATGTGGAAGTATTACTGTCTATTTTGGCGCAATGGCTAAAGCAGTAAGAGCGAGTGCACTTCTGTTTTGTGCTCGATCACAGTTAACTTTTGTGGCTATCTTCGACGTGGGACGTGGATTGTAATCCTATCCCGTGTGTGGCTTTCGACAACAAATAAAGTCAGTTTGGAGAGGACTACTACTTTTTCTGAGACCCAAACAGCATATGGGCCATTTTCTTTGCTTTAGTTTTTAAATAGGCTGCATTGTCATCATTAGCGATGACTTCTACAGGAATACGTCCCTCAACCTTAATGCCTAACTTTTTTAGGTCGTCTATTTTCTTGGGATTATTGGTTATTAATTTAATTGATTTAACCTGTAGGCTTTCTAAGATTAATGCCGCGATACTATATTCTCTTTCATCCGCAAGATAACCTAGGTGTATATTTGCATCTACAGTATCCATGCCTTGATCTTGTAAATTATAGGCTTGAAGTTTTTTTAGTAAGCCTATGCCGCGACCTTCTTGGCGTAGATAAATTAAAACACCTGCGCCGGCATCATTAATGAGTTGCATGGCCATGGCAAGTTGTTCACCACAATCACAACGTCTAGAACTGAGCACGTCACCGGTAAAACATTCGGAATGTATGCGCACAGGAACTTGTTCTTTATTAGAAACATCGCCTTTAACTAAGGCTATATGTTCTTTGTTATCAAGGGTGTTACTGTAATAATGCAGAATAAATTCACCATGCTCTGTTGGCAGTGGTGTCTGTACTAAATCGTTTACTTGGGCTTTTACGTCTATCACTAATCCAAAATCCAGGTTTACACTCATGACGGGATGTTGAGTGGGGTTGCTTATTCGTCCTTATATACTATAAGTGGACGTTTTCGCCTATTTTACATGACAGTTAATAATAATGTTGATGAAGCTTGAGTTTACACGGTAATATTCGTGAACTATTTTCTTTTAAAGTGCCTTATGAAATCTGATAGTCTTGCTGTTAAACAACGATATGATCGAATCGCGCCTTATTTTGATGGTTTGCAAGCTATCATGGAAGGCTTTTTTTACAGACGCTGGCGTAAGAAGTTATGGGCTAAGGTTGAGGGTACTCATATTTTAGAAGTGGGCGTTGGTACTGGTAAAAACTTTGACTACTATCCTGTTGATGCTCAAATAACCGCGATTGATTTTAGTCCAGCTATGCTAAAGCAGGCTGAGCTTAAAAAAACAAGGAAGGCGGTTACTGTTGCTCTTAATTTAATGGATGTTCATTCCTTATGCTATGCCGATAATACCTTTGATGTCGTCATTGCTACTTTTGTTTTTTGCTCAGTGGCATTACCACAAAAAGGGCTAAAAGAATTAAGTCGTGTTTGTAGGCCGGGTGGTCAGATTTTGTTATTGGAGCAAGTGCTTAGTTCAAGCTCACTACTTGCTACTTTAATGAATCTGATTAATCCAATTATACGGGCAGTGATGGGCGCGAACATTAATAGGAATACTATTAAACTTGTCAAATCCTGTGGGTTTTCTTACGTACACATCGATGCGGATAGTGGTCATTTCTTCAAAATGATTGAGGCTAGAAAGTAACAGCTTGTCTGAAAGTAGCAAACTTGGATCGCGATGATAAATAAACGCTTTATTAAGCAACTAGTCAGTAGTTTTCTGGATTTAGCTCCGATTATTGTTGTGGTATTAATTTTTCAAGTACTTGTTATTGGAAAGTCTATCGCGGATGTTGATCGCTTATTGCTGGGGCTGTTTTTTGTGGTGCTGGGATTGTGTTTATTTATTCAGGGCCTTGAACTTAGTCTGTTGCCATTAGGTGAGGCCATGGCTTATGATTTTGCTAAAAAAGGAAATTTATTTTGGTTATTAGCCTTTGCCTTTTGTTTGGGTTTTTCTGCGGCGATTGCCGAGCCGGCATTGGTTAGTATTGCCGATAAAGCGGCCATTAATGCAAGTATTAAGCATGTTATTGAACCTACAGAAATTGCTAGTGCGCGTTATGCTTTAGGCTTGCGATTAACAGTCGCTATTTCTGTAGGTTTAGCCATATTAATTGGCGTACTTAGAATTATCAAAGGTTGGCCAGTTTATTATCCTATCTTTTGTGCCTACTTTGGTATTGCCTTGATAACACCCTTTGCACCCCAATACATCATCGGCATTGCTTATGATTCAGGGGGTATTGCTACGTCAACCATTACCGTACCTATAGTAACGGCTTTAGGGGTTGGCTTAGCGTCAGCTATTAAGGGGCGTAATCCCATAACTGATGGTTTTGGTTTAGTCGTATTTGCATCGTTGATGCCGATTATTTTCGTGATGCTTTATGGGATAGCTTATGCTTGAATGGTTTATGCATATCATGCTGAAGCTACAGGACGTGTGTATAAATATTTTACCTATAGCCCTAGTCATTATCGGTTTTCAATGCTTAGTCATACGTAAGGCTCTGGTTTATCCAAAAAAAATATTTGTTGGTTTTATTTTTGTATTAGTCGGTATAGTCTTTTTTCTTGAAGGCTTGGAGTTGGCCTTATTTCCTTTGGGAAGTTTAATGGCCTTTCAATTAACGACCCCAGAATTCTTAGGTGTTACTGCTAAATTGCCAATAATTATCTGGCAGGATTATTATTGGGTTTATTTATTTGCTGCCAGCCTTGGCTTTGCTACCGCGTTAGCCGAACCGACCTTATTAGCGATTGCCATCAAGGTTGAACATACTTCAGGCGGGGTGATTCGTGCATGGGGTTTTCGTATTTCTGTTGCTATAGGTGTGGCAATCGGCTTAGCTTTGGGTACTTTTCGCATCGTTACGGGGATTGACCTGTATATATTTATCTTCTTAGGTTATATCATCGTCATCATTCAAACCTTGTTCGCGCCTAAATTAATTATTGCGCTGGCTTATGATTCAGGCACTATAACCACGTCTATGGTAACGGTGCCTTTAGTGACCTCTTTAGGTATGGGTTTGGCCGAGGCTGTGCCTGGTCGAACACCCTTAATCGATGGTTTTGGTTTAATTGCTTTTGCCAGTTTATACCCTATTATTACAGTCTTAGCTTATGCGCAAATTGCTCACTGGCTGGGTAAGCGTAGTCACTTATCAAATACTTAAAGGAACATCATGCATTTCAAATTAATTATTGCCTTTGTCGAAGATGATAAAACTGACTTAGTGCTTGATACCGCGCGCCAGAGTGGTGCTAAAGGTGCTACGGTTATTAATCATGCGCGGGGTGAAGGCTTGAAACAATCGAAAACATTTTTTGGTCTGTCACTAGAGTCACCCAGAGATGTGTTGATGTTTTTGGTTGAAGAGCATCTGAGTCGACATATATTAGAAAAGATTGCCAAGGTGGCTCAATTCGATAACCAGCCAGGTACAGGTATCGCCTTTCAGATTGATGTTGAAGATGCCATTGGCGTTATGCGCCAAGTAGAAGAACTTAACCAAGAACTTGAGGATACAATATGATCACAAATAACACCTTAATCCGAGTCAAAGATGTCATGAAAACGGATTTTGGAACCATTGAAGGTGTCGCTACTGTTGCTGATGCCTTGATTAAAATGAAGACGTTAAAAACTGCGGTGCTTATTGTTAATAAACGCAACGAAGATGATGAATATGGCATGCTAACGTCGGGTGACATTGCTCGTCATGTATTAGCAAAAGATCGTGCGCCAGATCGCGTTAATGTCTATGAAATAATGAGTAAGCCGGTTATCTCTGTGCATCCTGATATGGATATTCGCTATTGCTCACGTTTGTTTGCTAATTATAATTTGGTTAGAGCGCCGGTTCTGGAAAATAAAAAGGTCATTGGAATGGTCAGTCCTAACTCCTTAGTGCTAGATGGTTTGTATAAAACCTTTCAATAAATGGCATCCTGTTACAAATAGCAGTACAATTCGCGCCTAGCAGAGTAAAGATGTTGAACGTGGATTCCCGGTTATCAATGTTGTAGTTCTGTGTTAACCGTAAGTTTTTATTTTAGGAGTTTTCAAAATGGCAACAGGCACTGTAAAGTGGTTTAACAACACTAAAGGTTTTGGTTTTATCGCACCTGCAGACGGTGGCGAAGATGTATTTGTACATCATTCAGTCATTCAAGGTGATGGCTTTAAAACTTTGACAGAAGGTCAAACAGTCAGTTTTGACGTAGAGTCTGGCCCTAAGGGTTTAACTGCCGTTAATGTTTATCCTAAGTAAGGATTAACGCTCAACATAAAAAAGGGCTCTTGTGTTAAGCAAGAGCCCTTTTTTTGTGCTGAAAAATTTGTTAAAGAGCAGGCTAAGGGCTAAGCCTAAGAGCTAAGCCTAAGAGGTTAGTAATTCGCTGCTAGGCCTAATCTTTTTTCGCCTTTAGCCTTTAGCCTTAAATCCTTTATTTTAATGGACGACCTTTAGCGTCTTTATTGATATGGCCTGCCAAAAGTAATATAACTTCTATAAATCCCCAAAGAGCACCATAACCTACTGTGATAGCGGTAAATGCCAACTGAGCAAGGCCTAGTTTGTAATAGCCTAAATAAAATCTATGCATGCCGGTAAAGCCGAGAAACAAAGCCAATGCTACAGCTACATACTTATATTTAACGGCTTTAGGTGGCATTAAATAAGCACCCACCAAATCAATTTTTCGCGCAGCAGTTCCATCGTTTTCAAAGCTAACATCATCGCCAATATCCGGCGGTACTTGTGCAACCCAATCGTCTAAATGAAAGGTATAAGAATCTGTTTCGTTTTTGATGGTTCCTGTTTGGTTGTCAGGATGTAAGCTTTCAATATGACCTATCATTTATCTACCTTAATAGTGTGGACACTTTAATGTTTTAGTAAGTGTGCTTATTTGTTAGTGATTTAAAACGTCTGTTAATTTTCTTGCAAACGTACGGCTAACACATCACAGTTTGCGTGATGGAGAACGCCATTAGCCGTTGAACCTAATAATAAAGCCCAACCATGTCGGCCATGTGAGCCGACGATGATTAAATCTACTTTATTTTCTTCTGCAACTCGAATTATTTCAGTTTTTGGGCTGCCCATTTCCAGCCACTGCTGGTCTTGCTTGATAGCAAGTTCTTCACCCAATTTTGCTAATTGTTTTTTGGCATTAGCCATCAGTTCTGTCGTAAAGTCTATGTTAAAGGGTGTTTCTGCTCCATAACCAGTATCGGTGAGCGGTAAATTATCAATGACATGAATAATACTCAATTTGGCTTGATATTTAAGTGCTAAGTCTTTTGCTCTTGCCGTGACGACGGAACAGTTGTCATAAAAATCCACTGCCAACAAAATATGTTTATAGTTACTCATAATGATAATCCTAGTGAAATTAATTATATTAAGTTCTTATCAAATAAAAGATGTCGTATAGGATGCGCTTCACTATCGTTCAGCACATCCTATAAAAGTTCGTAGGCGGATAAGATCGCGCATTCTGCATCAATGATGGATGCATTTCCGTCTATTCCTACTCTGCATTTTCAATAGCTTCTTCTGCTTCCATCCATGCTGATTCTGCTTCATCGAGTAATTTATCAACTTGAACTTTTCGATCTAATATCCGCTTTAAATGATCTTTTTCAGAAGCCTCATAAATCGCAGGGTCAGCTAGTTGATGTT
Source organism: Crenothrix polyspora (assembly GCA_945903675.1). GTDB lineage: Bacteria > Pseudomonadota > Gammaproteobacteria > Methylococcales > Methylomonadaceae > Methylobacter_C. Next base: position 9 of record CAMDOP010000126.1, on the reverse strand, counting down.
CTAGTTCAC
>CAMDOP010000125.1 GCA_945903675.1 Crenothrix polyspora | reverse complement strand
TTCTGTACCTTTTAATCGACAGATATTAAACTGTTCGGGCGTTAATTTTTCAGCCCACGACTCATCATTACTCTGTTCTTGCTTGGTCATATGCTTAGTTCCTAGTTAAAAAATTCATTCTACCCGATCAGCGGAAGGTCAGCCATCTGTAAACAGGACAAACTGCATTTTAGTTAAGCCTATACTATGCTAATATCCGTTACCATCTTAAGCAGGACGATAAGTGCTGAGGAACGAAGCGCATCACTTGGGTTGCTCGATTGATGCGCTTCGTTCCTCAGCACATCCTATATAACTGTCCCTTTTCAAGTTGGTAGCCGTAACATCAACCTAAACAACCTTATCAATGTATGCAAATATACCTAGTGGGCGGTGCCGTTCGCGATACCCTACTTAATTACCCCGTACTTGAAAAAGACTGGGTTGTGGTCGGCCAAACCCCTGAAGCCATGCTAGAACAAGGCTTTCTCTTAGTCGGTAAAGACTTTCCGGTATTTTTACATCCAAAAACAAAAGATGAATACGCCCTAGCCAGAACAGAACGTAAAAGTGCGCCCGGCTATAAAGGTTTTATTGTCCACGCCTCCCCGGATATTAGCTTAGAGCAAGACCTAATTCGCCGTGATTTAACCATCAATGCCATGGCTATGAGTACCGATGGACAGCTCATCGACCCCTATGGCGGCCAACAAGACTTGGAAAACAGGGTGTTTCGCCACGTTTCCCCGGCTTTTGCAGAAGATCCTGTGCGCATCTTACGTATCGCACGCTTTGCTGCACGTTATCAACATCTAGGCTTTACTCTAGCAGCAGAAACACTAGCTTTAATGCAATCTATGGTAAATGACTGCGAAGTGGATCACTTAGTCCCTGAGCGCGTCTGGGCAGAATTATTTAAAGCCCTAAACGAAAAAACACCCTCGGCTTTTTTTTACACCTTAAAAGACTGTAATGCATTACAAAAGATATTTCCCGAACTAGACAACTTGTTTGGCGTTCCTCAGCCAGCGCAACATCATCCAGAAATTGATACTGGCTTACATAGCCTTATGTGCTTAGAACAAGCAACGCTGTTATCGCCTAGTCCAGAAGTCCGCTTTGCGGCCCTAGTACATGATCTAGGCAAAGGCATAACACCTAAAGAACACTGGCCCAGTCACCATGGCCATGAAAAAAAAGGTCTACCGTTATTAAGGCAGCTCTGTAACCGTTTACGAGTACCCAATAACTTTAAAGCCTTAGCGATGCACGTCATGGAATACCATACCCATAGCCATAAAGTTTTTGACTTACGCCCTGACACCTTAACTGATGTTTTAAGTACCTTAGGCGCTTTTAAAGATAACCTTAACTTATCGTGGTTTCTATTAGCCTGTGAAGCCGATGCTAAGGGTCGCACAGGCTTTGAAAAAAGAGCTTATCCCCAAGCCCAGTTTATAAGCTTTGCAGCTAAGGCAGCCGCAGCTGTGGATTGCTCGAGCGCGCTAAACGGCTCACTAAAAGGCTCCGACATAGGTACTGCCATTCGTCACTTACGCATACAGGCGGTGGCTGCAGCGATTAATGATTACAAAACTCAACGCCCAATCGGTTAAATTATCAAAAATGAAGTCACCTAGGCTCTGCGTCACTGCCCACAGTTAAGTAATCTGTGCTGGAGTAAAACAGCTTTAGCTGTTTTACTCCAAATATAAACGATGCTCAATTAAATAGTAGGTATGTGCCGACGAAGGGGGCACATCAATCGAGCAATTCAAATGAGGACCCTGAATATACGGGAATTAGTGACAGCCAGAACCTTGCAAGATCATCCTTCGAAGGGTGAGTGAGCTCACAAAATTAGACAATGCCCTCCTAAAAACATGCTGAGCACTCGCAAACAAGCTCATAAAAGCTGACTAAAATAGTGTAATCTCCTGTTTAATCAACATATAACACCCGCAAAGACTAACGTATACCTAAGTCTGTCTAAACGAGAGACTCAAATTATATGTTTAAATCAGATACTCGTTATTAACAAAACATGACTTTACCTTGGGTATCATTTGTGCTTTTTTGTAGTCAAGCAGTGCTTGCTGTTTCTACTTGACATATAATGCAGCGCTTGAGTTTTTATGTTTACCCCTTGGAGATACAATGAAAAAATTTATACTGTTATTATCAACGTTATTATTTTTATTTGCTGCTACTGCACAAGCACACGGTCCAGTACGTCAAAAAGCTGAAGAACAAATCACTATCAATGCTTCTGCTGATAAAGTCTGGGCTATTATTAAAAATTATCATGATATGTCTTGGTTACCAGGCATCAGTAGTACTAGCGGTGATGGCGGCAATGTTAAAGGCGCAGTACGCGTACTGACCTTAAAAGATGGCGGCACTATTACTGAAGAATTAAAAAAGTATGATGAAACCAAAATGTCTTATGGTTACAAAATTACCGACATAAGTACTGCAAAAACCATCACTCACGCAGGCGTTGAAGAAAAAGTACCGGCTTTACCCGTAGATAACTATTCAGCGGCTATTGATGTTGAAGCTCAAGGCGACAAGACTGTGGTTTCTTGGACAGCTGGCTATTACCGAGCTTACACCAACAATAATCCTCCAGTAGAAATGAATGAAGAAACAGCCAATGCTGCTGTAACTGGCATTTTAAAAGCCGGCTTAGCTCATCTTAAAGTCCTAGCTGAAAAGTAAGGTTTAGACTGGTGTTTTTTATAAAATACCCCGTGGTAGCGCTGTTTGTCGCTACCACTTGCTTTACCGCCCCCCTGATTGCGGCCCCCTTTGCGTATATCAGCAATCAACTAGATGATAGCGTGTCTATTATTGATAGCGAACTCGGCAAAGTGGTAGCCTCGGTTAGCGTGCCCGGCAAACCAGCCGGCATCGCTGTTGCTCCAAGTGGCGATAAAGTTTACGTTAGTACACCAGAGGCCAAAGGTTTCGCAGTTATAGATGTTAAAAAACGCGCCGTCATAGCTCAGGTTGTCGTTAGCGAAGGTGCTTTAGGCATTGCCATTAGCCCTGATGGTTTACGCATTTTTGTAGCTGATTGGTATAACAATAAAGTCGATGTCGTTGATACGACCAGCCTTACGATCATCAAAACCATTGCCGTGGGTGAATCACCTTCAGGCTTAGTGGTGAGTCCAGATAATCATTGGCTGTATGTCGCCAATCGTTTAAGTAATTCCGTCTCTAAAATAAATCTAAGTACCTTAAGCGTTGCCAATACTGTACAAGTAGGTAAGCATCCATTTGGTCTTACGATTGATAGCAGAGGCGAAAAGCTTTATATCGCCAATGTGCAAAGTGATGATGTCACGGTAGTGGAAACACGACGCTTGCTGAATGTGGCTACCATTAAAGTACATGCCCTACCCTATGCTACGGCATTAGCGTTGAATGACAGTCGCTTATTGGTGACCAATCAGGATGATGGTTCAGTATCCATTATTGATATAGAAACCTTAAAAGAAATCGCAGTACTTGAAGTAGGAAATAAACCAGAGGGTATTGCTACTCATCCCGATGACCGACATGTTTATGTCGCCAATTGGTTTGATAATACCGTATCGATTATTGACGCTAAAACATTAAAAGTTATTAATACCCTAAAAACGGGTAAAGGTAGTCGTGGCTTTGGGCAGTTCTTCGGTAAATAACTATTTCGACCTTATTAGACCGCCCACCTGATATGATTTGCGTATTCAACTAATATTGCTAAACTGCTACACAATCACCCCACTTAACTTGAGAACAACATGGCTGAAACGGTAGATGAACTAACAGTAACCTATGAAGATGGCGGCATAGAAACCGTTAAGGAACTGGATAAAAAAGTACTAACTAAAGGCGCTTGGGCTACGGTCATGTATCGCTATCAAGACTGGAATCGCACTAAAGAAGAATACGGCCCAGACAAGTATACGATTCGTCGCTACCAAAAGCGTAATGGCGAATATCAGCAAAAATCAAAATTTAATATCTCTAGTGTTGATCAAGCCAAAAGCATTATTGCAGCACTGGAAGATTGGATAAAAGAAGACTAACCTAAAAACTCAGTACTTAAGGAATGTTGGGGCAGATACCGACTCGTCCTTACGATTGCCTTAAAGTACTATAGGATGTGCCGACGAAGGAGGCGCATCAATCAAGTGCCTCTCTGATGTGCTTCGTTCCTCAGCACATCCTATAACGTAGGTCGGGAACATGATTTTCGTGCTCGACAATGTCATCTCTTGAATGGCGAAATGTCGGGCGACGTTAAAACCGTCACGCGACCGCATTATCCCGTGTTAAATTGGTAGTCAAAAACGCTAGGCAAAAAAAAGCGGCAGCCCATAAGTATGGACTGCCGCTTTTTAGCGCAATTAGATGATAGTAACTTCTTCTGCTTGCGGGCCTTTTTGGCCGTCAGTAACAGTAAACTGTACTTTTTGACCTTCATCAAGTGATTTAAAGCCAGAACTGTTGATGTTACGAAAGTGAACAAAAACGTCAGGACCGCTTTCTTGTTGAATAAAACCAAAACCTTTTTCGGCGTTAAACCATTTAACTGTACCAGTAGCCATTGTGAATCCTATTTAAAATATATAATTAAAGCCCCAAGAGGCTGTGGCGCTGAGAAATTTTAGAGTTACTTAATGATAAACAGGACGAGCAATACAGGATAAACATCGTAGAGATAAGCATAACGGTAAAACAATTTTCAAGCTGGGCAGATTATATAATGATAGATTTGGAATATCAATGCTTATAATACTTAATGTTTGTGCAGTAATAAAGATCGGCACTAGTCTTTTAAAAAAGAATTGATCTATTACACGCCATTTTATATTCTTGCCCCACTCACTATTTAAATTAAGCGGCCTTACTTATGTCATTAAACTCTATCACCAACCAAACTCTTGCCCTTGCAGGTATTGCCCAAGCAGCCGCCTTAGTTGAACAATTAGCCAGCACAGGGACGGCTGATACGCCAGCAATGGAAACTAGCATTGCTAGTCTTTTAAAAATTGATTCAGATAGTGTTATTGACGTCTATGGTAGCTTGAATGGTCTTAAACTAGGCTTGCAGCAACTTAATATACAAATGACAGGTTATAAAGTCGCCAACCCTCAACAAGCTCGTTATTCAGCTTCTATTGTTTTCTTAGAGCACCAACTAGAAACGCGCAAAGATTTACTAACAACCATACACACAGGCATCCTTAAAGCGCAATCTCAAAGCGAACATTTTACTTTTCTACATGAAAATGTACTGGCTAATCTGGGTGATATTTATCAAAATACCATCAGCACCTTACAGCCTAGAATTATTGTTAATGGCGAGCAAGCTCATTTATCAAGACCTGAAGTTGCTAATAAAATCCGAGCATGTTTGTTGGCAGGCATACGCTCAGCGTTGTTATGGAAACAATGTGGTGGCACGCGTTGGAAGTTTTTGTTTTACCGTAAAAAAATCCAAGCTGAATTACAAATCTTGTTAAAGCAACTCTAAAACTTCTGATGGCAATACTGATAAACGCAGAACATTTATCGCGTTATTATGGCAAACACTGTGCAATAAAGGATGTAAGCTTTACCTTGGCGCAAGGAGAAGTATTAGGGTTTCTTGGCCCTAATGGCGCAGGCAAGACCACAACCATGCAAATACTGAGCGGCAATCTTGCCCCCAGTTCTGGGCGTGTTGAAATCAATGGCTATGATTTACAGAACCAACCTAACGCAGCCAAACGCAGCCTTGGTTATTTGCCCGACACGCCGCCTCTTTATAAAGATCTAAGTGTCCAGGAGTTTTTATACTATTGCGCACAACTGCATGGCATTCCTAAAAAGGCTATAGTTTCAGCCGTTATTAAAGCTCAAGAACGATGCGGCCTAATGAGCGTCTCCCATCGACTGATTGCCAACCTTTCCAAAGGCTATCAACAGCGTATCGGTATTGCTCAGGCGATCATACACAATCCTGATGTTATTATGCTTGACGAGCCCACCGTCGGTTTAGATCCTCTGCAAATCAGAGAGATTCGAGACTTAATCAGTGAACTGGGCCGCGATCATGGCATTATTCTTTCGACCCATACACTGAGCGAGGTACAAGCCGTCTGCACTCATGTACAAATCATTCATCAGGGCCAATTAATTTTAAAAGAAAGCATAGTTCATCTTAACCAACAAATAGACACTGCTAGTGTATTGATCGGTACTCGATTAAAGCCAGACCTAACTATTTTAAGCGCTCTTAACGGAGTAACTAGCATTGAGTCGATTTCTGATCAACACATTAAAATCCATTACCGTTTAACAAATAACCCCACTTCGCGCATCATCGAAACTATTATGTCCTCTGGCTGGGAATTACAAGAGCTAACACCCATTAAAAGATCAATGGAAGATATTTTCATCACTTTAACTCAAAATAACGACTCATGAGCATGATGATCTTAACTATTGCTACACGAGAGTTTAAGTCGCTATTTTTATCGCCACTGGCTTGGACAGTATTGGCTGTGTTACAAACCATTCTGGCTTATATATTCTTGACTCAAGTTGAAACCTTCAATTTATTACAACCCAAATTAGCGACCATTGATAGCGCTCTCGGCTTAGCGGACATTGTGATAACACCACTTTATAGCAATGCAGGCATCATCTTATTACTGATTACACCGCTTTTAACCATGCGCCTTATTTGCGAAGAACGTAGACATAAAACACTGTCATTGTTGCTCTCTGCCCCCGTGTCCAATGTTGATATTATTCTAGGCAAATACTTAGGCTTATTGAGTTTACTGATACTAGCGGTTTTAATGATTACCTTAATGCCGCTGTCATTACTCAGCGGCGGGGCATTGGATAACGGTAAATTAATAGCCAATCTAATCGCGCTACTTTTATTAGTAACCGCATTTACAGCAACTGGATTGTATATGTCCACACTAGCCAGTCACCCTGCTGTTGCCGCCATGGGAACTTTTGGTATTTTATTATTACTATGGATTTTAGACTGGAGCGCAGGCTTACAAGAACAACGCAGCGAATTATTTGAATATTTATCACTATTAAGGCATTTTCAAAACATCCAAAGTGGTCTAATTAGCTCTGTGGATATTTGTTATTTTATTCTATTCACCGCCAGTTTTATCATACTGAGCATACATAGCTTAGCTAATGAGCGGCTGCAAAAATGAAACTACCCTTTCGCTTGCATCAGTATCGCCGCCTTAAAAATACACTGATAACGCTATTACTTCTTTGCTTATTTATCTCATTGGCCAACCTAAGCACCCGTTATAGCTCACAAACAGATATCAGCAATAATGCCAGTAATACTTTGTCAACGGCAACACTGGATTTATTAAGCTCACTGCCCGATCCTATTACTATTACTGCTTATATCAAACAAGGTCTTCCAATCAGAGCCCAAATCGGACAATTAGTCGATCGCTATAAACGCAGCAAAGCCAATTTAACGCTGGTTTTTATAGACCCCGACTTACAACCCGAAAAAACCCGTGAGCTCAATATTGGGCCAGAAGGTATTATTCTGGTTGAGTATCAAGAACAGCTTGAAAAACTGAACTATATAGATGAATCTTCACTCACTAACGCGTTACTGCAACTTGCATCCGCTCAACAACACTGGGTTAGTTTTTTAAGCGGGCATGGCGAACGCTCACCTAGCGGCACAGCCAATTATGATTTAGGTCTATTTGCGAAAACATTAACTCGCAGGAACATCAAAGCACTAGCCCTTAACTTGGCGATAATCACTGCCATTCCTAATAACTCAGCGTTACTCGTCATAAGCGCCCCCACCAGCCCTTTACTTGCCGATGAATGGGCTATTATTAAGCGTTATCTTGACGATGGCGGAAATCTCTTACTATTAACCGATCCTAATAACTTGTTTTTAGCTCGCTTAGAAGACTACTTAGATATTCAAGTCCTACCCGGCGTCATAGTCGATAGTGACACCAAACTAAACGACATTAATGATCCTCGCTTTGTCGTCGCCAGCCATTACCCTACCCATGATATTAGCCTAGGCTTTCAAGCAACAAGTCTTTTTCCTATCACGGCTGCACTAGCAGTAATCTCAAACAGTCCTTTTAAAGCAGAACCTTTATTGCGTAGCTCTATCAACTCGTGGACTGAAACCGGAACTATTTCTGGAAAAATTCGCTTTGATACTAATAGTCAGGAACAACAAGGTCCTTTAACCTTTGCTTACGCATTGACTCGAACTACCGTTAAAAACAACGAGCAACGCATTGTCGTAATAGGTGATGGTGATTTTCTATCCAATGCTTATCTAGGTCATGTTGGCAACAGCGAACTAGGACTCAGACTGGTATCTTGGCTTAGTCATGACCAACATTTTTTAAATATACCGGCAAAAACAGCGGTAGACAAAAGCCTTGCACTGAGCCAAACAACAGTAAGCCTCATGGGCTTCGGTTTCTTAATAATCATCCCATTGTTATTAATAAGCTGTGGTTTTTTTATCTGGCGCATGCGAAAAAGCCGTTAAGTATAAATTATAAATTGATTTTTAAACTCGTTGAGTTATCATAGTCGGCTTGTGGAGAGGTGGCTGAGTGGCCGAAAGCGGCGGTCTTGAAAACCGTTGAGGGTTGATCCCCTCCCAGGGTTCGAATCCCTGCTTCTCCGCCACAAACACAAGACAACCGATTGTTCCTAAAGGACTTTCGGTTTTTTTATGCCTGCCAAGCCCACCATGAAGCCCACCTTATATCTTG
>CAMDOP010000124.1 GCA_945903675.1 Crenothrix polyspora | reverse complement strand
AAGATAGTCATTGCCGTCAATCTGATCGTGATTACGGTTTTGGTTTTTATCTACCCCCAACTGATGATTGCACCCGGTAAACTGATTGCAAGCCATAAGCAATTGGAAACCGATTGCTATGCCTGCCACGCACCTTTCAACGGCGTCGCTTCCGAGCGCTGCATTACCTGCCATAAATCTGCCGATATCGGTCGTTTGCTGACGACAGGACAAGCCATCGCAAAGCCACTCACTTCACCCCTGTTTCACCAGCAATTGAATAGTCAGGACTGTTTAGCATGCCACAGCGATCATGCTGGGGTAACACGCTTTATGAAGCAGGGTCGTTTCAATCATGCCTTACTGCAAAAAGCAACAAGTGAGCAATGCCAGAATTGCCATAAGCCGCCCACCGATTCGCTGCACCAGCAGATTACAGGGAACTGCTCTCAGTGCCACAGCCAAGAAAAGTGGGTGCCAACAACCTTCAATCACACCCAGTATTTTTCATTAGACGGCGATCACAATACGCGCTGTGTGACCTGTCATGTGGGCAACGACTATAATCGTTACACTTGCTACGGTTGCCACGAACACTCGCCAAAAAGCATTCGCCGCGAACACATTAAGGAAGGCATCCGCAATTTTGATAATTGCGTTGCCTGTCACCGTAGTTCTAGTGAACGTAACATCCATGGCGAGGATGATGACTAGTTCTTGCGGATTAAGCTATTTTCTTGACCTCAAAACAGGACGGTTAGCTCCAGTCGATGTGAGAATGGCTTTTTAGATCATGGGGGGGTGGGCCTTAAAACTATATCAGCTATTTTTTTCAATTCCGTCTATTATCGATTGCACTTATGAGTTGAATGTAAGTTATGTTAAATGGCTTCACTTGAACGAAAAAACCTAATTTGAGGCTTTTTTGTGTGTCGTGGTATTATGTGATTAACGGTAACATCCATTCGTGTTATACCCATCATGATTAGTAAATATTTCAATCCCTATACTGACTTTGGCTTCAAAAAACTTTTTGGTGAAGAAGCTAGTAAGGACTTATTGATTGATTTCCTCAATCAACTTTTGCCAGCCCATCATCAAATTGCAACGCTTAGCTTTAAAAATCCAGAAAGCTTGTCAACTACGCTTGAAGAGCGCAAAGCGATTTTTGATATCTATTGTGAAAGTGCTAGTGGCGAACGTTTTATCGTCGAAATGCAGAAAGCGAAAATGCACTTTTTCAAAGATCGATCCTTGTTTTATTCAACATTTCCAATACGTGAACAAGGCAAAAAAGGCGTATGGAACTTTCTTTTATTACCTGTGTACTTTATTGCTATTTTGGATTTCATTTACGATGAAAAAGAAGATGAGCGAAAATTTAGACGTGATGTCAGTTTAAAAGATCAAGACGGGGATATTTTCTACGATAAATTGCATTTTAAATTCTTACAAATGCCGTTGTTCAACAAAACAGAACATGAACTAGAAAGCCATTTTGATAAGTGGGTGTATTTCTTAAAGCACCTAGAAGATATGGATCATATCCCCTCTATTTTAAATGAACCCGTCTTTCAGAAAGGTTTTGATATAGCTGAGGTATCGCATTTAAGCACGGAGCAATATGATGACTATTTAAAAAGTGTACTGTCCTACAATGAGGCGAAAGCAGTGACTGATACTGCGTTTGCTGATGGCAAGATCGAAGGTGAAAAAGCTAAAGCACTTGAAGTAGCTAGAACCATGCTTGCAAAAGGTTTTGCTATTGATACTATTGCTGAAATATCAAAATTATCCACAGAAGAAATCAAATCTCTCTAATACAACGTTCTATGGGGTAGGACTTGATTGAATTTTTTGTATTTACCGTGCTACCAACAGAATCATTATGGTACACAGTCCATAAACGATAGCATCATACACCAGAAGCCATTGTGCTCTTTCTGAATTGGATAATGTGCCCTAATTTACAAAGACTTCTGAATTACTTGATTATTTTAATTTGCAAACTGATATTTGCTTATAACAGCAGATAAAAAAATGCTGGACATAGAACAAGTACCAGCATCGTCATATCAAATAAATAGACATCCCCTCAACCTGAAACACACATCGATATACACAACTTTTGCAACGCTATCCCAACGACTGTTGATTTGAAACACGATAGAAATCGTGACTGCTCGTAAGGCATTTTGGGATGCGACTCATGAACTTGCTTACCAACGCACGACTGCAATGTTGACGCCAGAAGAGCATTCGGCTGAGTCCACTATGGAATTTGAGCCCACAAAATTTTCTAATACCGGAAAGTCTTGGGCTACCTACCGACTGATTGAGCAGCAGAAGATGCAATACGAGAAATTTGGTGGACTGACTTTCTACGAGTAATGGGAAAAACTGGAATCCGGCTTTGTATGCGAAGCCCAGCCGACTATCCATGTGTTGTTCCGGCTTGATCGACGCTATGCTTATGGTATCGGTCTTTACATTGTGCACTATGTAAAGGTCATCGACCGGACAGCGTTTGAGCAAGCCACCACCCAATTTCGCGAAATGGGTAAAACTATTTGGCAGGCGTTTAATTCAGTGCCGTGAGAACGATTTCCCATTGTGAGCGAAAAAGATGCCTTGGTGGCAATGATGGGAACCGGTAAAAAGAATTGACGACGAATTGCAGGTGATATAATATAACATCACTATTTGAATAAGCAGCTTATTACCATGCAGCCTTCTGCCGAAGCAAGCCAAAACCATCCTCATCACTTAGAACACGACAAACTATATGCCATGTTATGTTATGTTATAACATTTAAGGTAATGTACTTCATCCTGCCACTATACTATTTTCATTATTTATAAATGAGCACCCTATGAATAAAAAACTTGCCGTTATTTTCTTACTTTCATCATCAGTGAATGTGCCGACAGCTTATGCAGCCAATCAGAACATCATTGAATTAGATGAAGTGGTTGTCACCGGACCCTTGCAAAAAAAAGTCTCAGAATCCGCTGTCCCGGTTACCGTTTTAAGCGATGAGGAATTACGCTTGAAAGTCGGACACAGCATCGGTGAAACGCTGAAAAATGAGCTGGGCATTACCAGCCAGTCTTTCGGTCCAGGGGTTGGCACACCTGTCATTCGCGGCCAAAGCGGGCCGCGTGTGCGTGTATTGAACAACGGCATTGGCAGTAATGACGTATCCGCTATCAGCCCCGATCATGCGACCAGTGTTGAACCCCTGCTGGCAGAACGAATAGAAGTGCTACGAGGCCCTGCCACCTTACTTTACGGCAGTGGAGCGATTGGCGGTGTGGTCAATGTAATCGACAACCGCATCCCTGGCAAGCTCCCGGACAAATTATTGGGCGGTGCACTTGAGCAGCGTTTCGACTCTGTTTCCGATGAATCTTCCACTGTAATGAAGTTAGAAGGCGGAAAAAGTAATCTGGCTTACCATCTGGACGGTTTTTACCGCAACCGCAATAACCTCGACATCGGCGGGTCGGCCATTGATGTCAACGCCGCTCAAGCGACCGATCCGGCGCTGAATGTTATTCAAAACCCACACGGCACTATCGATAACACGTCTGCTCACGCCATCAGCGGCTCGGCCGGCGTTTCTCTGGTAGGCGATCCGGGTTTTGCCGGCGTCTCCATTAACCGTTTAGAAAATAATTACGGTATTGCGCCGGACGGTTCGGGCGGTGAGGCTGTGCGTATCGATCTCAAACAAAGCAAATACGACTTCAAAAGTGAGTTGAAAAATCCGTTTCACTTTGCTGAATCCCTGCGTATGAAACTGGGTTATACCGATTATCAACATACGGAAATTCCTAATGGCGAGGCCGCCGCATTTTTCACCAATAAAACCTATGAGAGTCGGCTGGAACTCACTCATAATCCACTGGGAATATTCCGTGGCATGGTTGGTTTTCAACCCATTGTCAGTGATTTTTCGGCGATTAATAAGGCCACCAACGAAGTCATTGTGCCGCAAACGCAAACTAACAGTTACGGTCTCTTTGCGGTGGAATCTTTTAATATCGGCGCGCTTGTTAACCAGATCGGTGTTCGGGGTGAAGACACTACCTTAGCACCGCAAGGACTTTCCAGTCTTAATTATATGCCGGTCAGCGCCTCTGCTTCCAGCCTATGGAAATTGAATGACAGCAACAGTCTCAATCTTGCGATAACCCGCTCACAACGTGCGCCACAAGTACAGGAGTTGCTTGCTAATGGTTATCATGACGCTACCCGCAGCTTTGAAATCGGTAATGTGAATCTGCGTAAAGAAACATCACACAACCTAGATTTGGGCTACAAATTTAAATCGGACTGGGTCAGAGCCCAACTGGATCTGTTCCACAACTGGGCTGGCGATTATATTTACCAGCAACGTAATGGCGAGTACATCGACGGCGCAGTCGTTGTTCAAACTAGTCAGGCCGATGCCACGTTCATGGGTTATGAAAGCAAATTGATCTTCCCACTGATGCAAAATCGCCTCGGACTGGTTGATTTAACGCTGTTTAGCGATTTCACCCGGGGCCAATTCGTCAACGGCAGCGATGTGCCGCGTATGCCACCCTTGCGTTTCGGATTTCAGCTCGATCACAGCAAAGGTAAATGGAATAGCAATTTGCGTCTGACTCGCGGTGAAGCCCAGACTCATGCAGGCGACTTCGATACCGCTACGGCCGGTTATATGCTGCTAGGTCTCGGTACGCAATACCAAATCCTGGATCTAAAGGGTGCCGATGTGATGGTATTTGCCAAGGCCAACAACCTGTTGAATGAAAATATCCGTAACTCCACCTCTTATCTGCGTAACTTTGCGCCGGAACCAGGGCGTGGTGCGGAGATAGGCTTCAGGGTGAGTTACTAATGAAAGTCTTAAAAATCCGTCAATCCATTGTAATCGCTGTTCGCCAAAAAAAAACCTGGGCTGCACCTTACACAATATCGCTATTAATAATGCGAGCTGACTATTTATCTTTGCACAATAAAATCAGCCTATAACAACGTGAGCACGAATATTTATGACTGAAAAACGCTTACCCGTAACCGTTTTTTCCGGCTTTTTAGGTGCAGGCAAAACCACACTGCTCAATCACATTCTTGCCAATCGCGAAGGCTTAAAAATAGCCGTCATTGTCAATGACATGAGTGAAATCAACATTGATGCTGCGCTCGTTAAAAACGAGGTCACACTCAATCGAGCTGAAGAAAAACTCATTGAAATGACCAATGGCTGTATTTGCTGCACATTGCGTGAAGACTTGTTAGTTGAAGTCGGGCAATTAGCCAAACAAGGCCGTTTTGATTATTTGCTGATTGAATCCACCGGTATTGCAGAACCGATGCCGATTGCCGAAACCTTTACCTTTAGAGATGAAGACGGAGTCAGTTTGTCGGATATATCCAAACTGGACACAATGGTAACGGTAGTCGACGCAGTCAATTTCATGCGTGATTATTTAGAGGCTCAATCGCTAAAAGACATTAATGCCGAGTTGGGCGAGGATGATGAGCGCAACATAGCCGATTTGTTGGTGGAACAGGTGGAATTCAGTAATGTGATTTTGATTTCCAAAGCCGATTTAGTATGTAGCGATGAGCTAGCCAATTTAATGGCCATTCTTAAAACCTTAAATCGTGACGCTGAAATTATCCCGATGGTGATGGGACAAGCGCCTCTAAAGGCCATCATAAATACCGGACGTTTTAATTTTGAACAAGCTGAGCAAGCGCCGGGATGGTTACAAGAAATGCGCGGCACGCATAAACCAGAAACCGAGGAATACGGCATCGCCAGTTTTGTTTACGCCGCCCGTAAGCCGTTTCATCCTGAACGGTTTTACGATTATTTGCATCGCGACGATTGGAACAACGGCACTTTACTGCGTTCAAAAGGCTTTTTCTGGCTGGCGTCCAGGCCTGAATGGGTAGGCAATTGGTCGCAAGCGGGCGGCACCATGCAACATGGCTGCGCCGGTCGTTGGTGGGCGTCGGTGCCGGAAGCGGAATGGCCGGAAGAGATGATTGCTGATATTCAGTCCAATTGGCAAATACCTTTTGGCGACTGTCGGCAGGAGCTGGTTTTTATTGGCCAAAATATTAATGTCGATCAAGCGCTTCAGGAATTGGATCAGTGTTTGTTGACGGACAGTGAGTTGGCGGCCGGTAAAGCTGTTTGGGAAACCTATCCGGATGCTTTTCCGGTATGGTTGGCTGATGAGCAATCTTGATTTCGTAATACATACGACAGGTGTCATCTTGTTAATTAGTTCGGGGTTGTTATGGCTACGGACTGATGTCGAACCTTTAAATCGGCTGGTTGGGCATTTTTTTATTTTAGTGTTGTGTGTGATGTTAATAGAGATGTGCATGCACCTGTTACCCAATGCACTTGCCGACTTTATTTATGGGACACAAAATACGATGCTCCAAACAAATTATCCAGATCATAAATAACCATGAATCTCTCTTTTGAAGTAGTTGCGGGCGCTATCGGCGCAAGTTTTTTAGTCAGTATCACCTCTTTATCAGGTTTGTTTGCCTTGTGGATTGAACCCGAACGTCTTAAGCGCATTATTCCTTATTTGGTTGCGTTGGCGGTAGGCGTATTGTTGGGCGATGCTTTTATTCACCTGATTCCGGATGCCGTTCAGCGGCAAGGGTCAATCGCCACAGTCTGTTTAACGGTGCTGCTGGGTATGCTTTTATTTTTTGTACTGGAAAAATTGGTACGCTGGCGGCATGACCATTACATCAATCTGCCCGGCCAACAAGATGATATTCGCCCGATTGCCAAGATGAATCTGATGGGCGATGCCGTACATAATTTTGTCGATGGTATTTTGATAGGCGGCAGTTTTTTGGTAGATCCGGTGCTGGGTTTTACCACGACCTTGGCGATTATTGCCCATGAAATTCCACAAGAAATAGGCGATGTTGGGGCCTTGGTTTATGGCGGTTATTCGCCGGCTAAAGCGGTGTTGTACAATTTTTATTGTTCACTGACCGTAGTGGTTGGTGCTGTCTTTGCCTTGTTGTTCGGCCAGTTGGCTGAGTCATCGCTGGTTTTTTTGTTACCGATTGCTGCCGGCGGTTTTATATATATTGCGGCTACCGACATGATACCCGCGCTGCATGAGCATTCTTCTATAGCCAATCTGGTGGGACAATCCACTATTTTTGGCTTGGGGATTGGCTTTATGCAGTCAGTTATCATTCTTGAAAACACCTTACTGAGTCAATGAGGCCTGCCATGGTGGCTAATTTACAATCTATTTCCATTCCTCGATATGCGCACGCGTTTCTTTCTGACGAACTGGCTGATTTGTCGAACATTTATCAACGGGACATCAATATTTGTTTGGTTGAGCGAAACGTGGATAGTACGCTGGAGGCTTTTGTTAATAGGCTTTTGTTAACTAAAAGTGAAGTCAGTCTTGTAGAGAGCATAGAACCTGCATCGTTTGATTTTTTAAATCTGATTCCTCGTGCAAAGCATTTGCCGGGTTACCATGATTTTTGCATGGATGTTGGCCGTCTGGCGGTAATGTTTAGTGATTTATTTGACTTAAAACGCGTTGGTTTACGTTTACGAACTATGGATCATCCGATGTGTCCACGTTTTCATGTGGATTCGATTGCCTGTCGCCTAGTTTGCACCTATGGGGGGATGGGTACTGAATGGCTGGAAAGTGCTTATGTTGATCGCAGCAAATTAGGTAAAAGATCTGCCGAATTTACAGATGAGCAATCCGGGCTTATTTTAGACCCGGATGCCATTTATATCATGCCTGCCTATGCAGTGGGATTATTGAAAGGCAGTGCCTGGGAAGGTAATGAACAGTACGGTGCAGTCCACCGTTCGCCGCAGGTCAATCAGGCATTGCCGCGTCGGTTATTATTAACGCTAGATTTTGGCTAGAAAACTTACGCACGGTGCGTACCCAGTAACTATTTATTACACACAGGATTGCTTAATGTTTGATCATATCCGTTCTACACCAGTACCCGTCACGATTTTAACGGGTTTTTTAGGCGCTGGAAAAACGACCCTTTTAAATCGTATTCTATCTGAGAATCATGGCCACCGTATTGCCGTTATTGAAAACGAATTCGGCGAAGCCGGTATTGATAATGACTTGCTTATTCAAGGTGAAGAGCAAATCGTTGAAATGAATAATGGCTGTATTTGTTGCACCGTGCGCGGTGATTTGGTGCGTATTTTGGGCGAGTTGGCCGAAAAACGTGATCAAGGTTTACTGCATTTTGAGCGGGTTATTATAGAGACAACCGGCCTTGCTGACCCTGCTCCGGTTGCGCAAACGTTTTTTGTTGAAGAAGAGATTAGCGAATATTATTTGCTTGATGCGATTATTACGGTCGTAGATGCCAAGCATGCCCTTAAACAACTTGACGAAAATCATGAGGCAGAAGAACAGGTTGGCTTTGCCGATCGTTTATTGATATCCAAGACCGACTTGATAACACCGGCAGAAGTTAGTGAATTGGAAGCAAGATTACGTGTAATCAATGCCAGAGCACCTATAGCACAGGTTCATTTTGGTAAAACCGACATCAGTGAATTCTTGATATACGCGGCTTTAATCTTAATGCCATTTTGGATATTGAACCCGATTTTCTGGACGATGTCAGTCATGAGCATGATGCGGGTATCACATCCTTTGTTTTTAGGACTGACAAAGCCTTGGACGCTGTAAAATATATGGCTTTCATGGATATTATGATTAGAAAATACGGTAATGATTTATTACGTTACAAAGGTATTTTACATATCGCAGGTTGTGAACAAAAACTGATTTACCAAGGGGTACACATGCTGTTGACAGAAGATCTTGGGGCTTTT
>CAMDOP010000123.1 GCA_945903675.1 Crenothrix polyspora | reverse complement strand
AGACTTAAATAGCTACAATCAGAAAAAACTGGATGATCTGAGTCGTTATTGTACGGCTAGAACAGTGAGTGAGCCCACTCCTGAGTTTTCTATTACGTGTAGTCGCTGCGGTTATTCGCTGTCTGATATTCTTAACTATACGGCATTGGCACCGACCAAAGAAAATGAACTATTAATTATTCAAAGCAGTTTTATTACCGAAGCACCACCAGAACCTGAATACGAGCCAGAACCCGATAATGATATCGAAAAAAAGCCACCACCATTGATACCGCCGAGAAAAATAAAATTGCAAGTGCCGGGTAAATTTATGACCGTTCAGGCCTATAAAACCTTGTTAACCTCACAGTTAAGCGCATTAGCCTCTGCAAGGCCCGATGAAAAAATCGAGTTGGCTATAGAAACGTTAGATAAGGACAGTCATTAATGAAGCTTTCAGATCATGTCGATAAACTCCGTAACCTGATTGAGGGTTCTTTTGACAAGCAATTTGCGCGTCTGGGCATCGGTGCAAACAAACAACTTGAGCTGGAAAAATTGCCGTCCGAGTTGCATGACAAACGTCTGCGTTTTGATGAGATGCTAAAAAACCATGAAGGCGAGACACACACTTATCAAAAAGCCCGTGAAAAGTTGCTGGATGAACTGACCTTTACGCTGTTTAACCGCATTGCAGCGATAAAAGTCATGGAAGCTGCAAGTCTGTTTCCACCCGTCATCACCAAACAACCCGAGCATGGCGATCGTTCGTTTGGCCATAAAGCCTGGCTGGAAATGCGCCCCGATATGCGCACTGAAGAGCTTGAAGGTATCCGGGACTATATCAAGCACGCCTTTAACGAATTGGGCAAAACACTGCCTTTATATAGCAAAGCCTTTGCTTACGCGCTGTTACCCGATGCGATAAGTCTTAACGATATTATCGATGCCTTTAATGCCGTGGAAAAAGACCCGCAGGTGGAAGATCACATCTGGCAGAGCGATGATATTCTTGGCTGGCTTTATGAGAGTTATAACAACGTTAAAAAGGCGGCCTTTAAAGAGAGTAAAGCCAAGGCCGAATATGACAAGGTTTCTCTGCAATCACAGGTTTACACCCCGCGCTGGGTCGTGCAATTTCTGGTCGAGAACTCTTTGGGTAAGCTTTATTTGGAAATGTATCCAGATTCTGAAATCAAGAATCACTACAAAATTGCCAATGCCCCTAAAAGCCAAGAACGTAAGCCCAAGCCACTGCCTGAAATAAAGCTGATTGATCCGGCCTGCGGATCGGGAAACTTTTTGCTTTATGCCTTTGATTTTTTTTATGCACTCTATCTGGATCAAATAGAAAACTACGGTGCTGATTATGATGAGGCCGATATCCCTAAGTTAATTATCGAGAATAATCTACACGGTATTGATTTGGATGACCGTGCCATTCAGTTGGCGCAGTTGGGACTCTATATTAAAGCCCGTAAAAAACGCCGCATCATTGGTAACCTAAAATTTAAAGTTGTTTCCTCGGATTTTTTCTTACCGAATTATGCCGAAACCCTTCATATATTTGAAGACGGTACAGAACTTAATCGACTTCAGAAAGAGCTAATTGCCGATATCTGGAGTGATTTGCAGTATGCCTATAAGTTTGGCTCGTTGATACGGTTGGATGAAAAACTCAAAGCTAAGCTCAGTTCACTTGAGGCTGAACAGGGTGTTTCCCAGCAAGAACTATTCAGTGACGATGAAACGGGGATAGAGCGAAAACCTGTTCAATTGGGGTTGTTTACGGCAATCGATATTGAACACCAAAAGGAATTCATCAAAACCTTTTTTAGCAATCTTAAAACAGCGGTAGAGCACTATGCCAAAGCCAAGGGGAATACCTTCCTTGCCGGTAAAACCCAAGATGCCATTACTTTTCTGGAGTTGCTTAGCACAGAATACGATGTCGCCACGGCCAATCCGCCTTATACCAATAGTTCCGACTATGGGGCAGATTTAAAAGTCTTTATCGAAAAAAATTATAAAAAGCCCTATAAGTTCAACACTAACCTTTATGCCTCTTTTATAAAGCGGTGTTATGAGTTTGTCGGCGATGACGGAAAAATAGCCATGATTCACCCTCGAACTTTTATGTTTATCAAAACATTTGAGGATGTTCGTAAATTCATGCTTGATAAAACACATATAAATGTGTTCGTTGATTATAGTTTAAGTAATCTTTTTGGTGCAATTATGGTTGACCCAGCACTTTATGTGCTGGAGAAAGCTGCCAATAAAAATAAAGATGCATGGTTTGTTTCCTTGGATCAATACACCCGAACACTGAACGAAAAATATAAAAAAGATTTTTGTCTTAAAGCGTTGGACGATTATATTACAGACGTCGAAAACTCACACAATTACACTATTCCACAGTCAAAGCTTACAACCATTAAATCCTTTCCGTTTATATATTGGATTTCTGATGAATTTAGGGAGAAGTTTAAAGGTAAATCTGTAAGCGATTTTTGTCAGGTGGCACAGGGTCTGATAACTGGTGATAACGATAGATTTACTCGTTTTTGGTGGGAGGTTATATGGTCAGAGTCCGATCTATACGAAATAAATATCAACAAATGGATAAGGTACGCTAAAGGAGGAGCATTTAATAAATGGTATGGAAATCTATGGCTTACAGTTAATTGGAGTAAAGATGGTGAAGAAATTAAAATTCTAAAAACGGATAAAGGTAAGCAGAAATCAAGAACGCAAAACATGCAGTTTTATAAAAAAGAAGGTGTTACGTTTTCGACCACCGGAAGTAAAGGAGCGTCATTTCGAATTCTTCCCCAAAATTCAATTTTTGCAGCTAAAGGTTCTTCTATTTTCCTTATAGATAAAACTATTAACAATTACTTTTTGATGGGTTTTTTTAATTCAAAATTAGCTTTTTATATCACTAATTGTCTTAATTCAACGGTCGAAACTAACATCGGAGACGTTCAAAGAATTCCTTTCATTAAGCCAATCGAAGATATTTTAAATCAAGTAACATTATTATCTAAAAAATGCACATCAATTAAAAAGAAAATATGTGATTTTTCAATTGTAGAGCCAGATTATTTAATTTCCCCTGTTAAGTTTATAATTTCATCGTCAGACATTAAGACGCGAATTAAATCATTTTTCAATTACGAAAATCATTTATTAACTCAAGTTCTCATCAATGAAGCCATCATCAACGAAAAAATCTTTGATATTTATGAACTGACACCCTCCGATAAAGCCATGGTTCTCGCCAAAGAAGGCGAAAGCATCGGTGGTCTTCCTGTGATTGTAGAAGCCCGCTCCGCCTATCTTGTCGAAGAAGAGGCAATCAAGGAATTCCCTCTGGATAATATCCAAGACTTTATCAATGCGTTACCCGTTAAGGAATTAACCGCTGAAGCACAGGAAGCGATTGAAAACGAATTCCCATCTCTTTACCAATACAATAACGATCTGGAAGCATTCTGCATCCGCCATAAAGTTAATCCCATCAATGTTTGGTACTGGTTCAAGCAAGGCAATGTGCTTCCCAAACAGCGCATGAACGATCTGGCACTAGAGTTTCTGGCCGATATGATTCGTGAAATCCTGACGGAAGACGAAGACGGAATTATCCCGTTAGTTCCCAATGCCGGAGAAAAAATCCTGCTCGACCGTATCGAAGAGAAGTTTCGGGCAAAAGGCTTTACCACCGCTCAATATGCCAACTTTGATTCCGTGCTGGGACGACCGCTAAATGACTATCTGAACACCACCTTTTTTGCGGCACTCTCTGACCACCTTAATTTGTTTATGTATCTGCCCAAGACACCTTTTATCTGGCATCTTTCCAGCGGGCCGGAACAAGGTTTTGACTGCTACATCATCATCTACAAATGGAGCCGCGATAAGTTGCTGCGGATACGCTCGGTTTATATTGAGCATCGCGAAAGAGCCTTGATGAACAGACAAAGTGATTTGGCTAACAACGACAGCGCCGATGCCCAAAATGAGAAGGAAAAAATCTTCAAGCAGCTTAAGGAGATTGAAGCCTTCAAGGTTAAAATCGATGAACTGCTGGCCGAAGGTTACAACCCAATCCTTGACGATGGCGTAGGCAAAAACATCGCCCCGTTACAGAAAAAGAAGATGATTCCTTACGAAGTATTAAACCCAGGACAATTGAAAAAATACCTCAATGCCGATTGGTAAAATCAAAAGATTAGAGGACTAAAATATGCCAACTATATCTATTTTCTATGGCATCCAAATCATGATGTATTTTTATGATAATGGAAAGCATAATTTGCCGCACATCCACGCTGAATATCAGGATGACGAGGCGGTATTTTCAATTTTGGATGGTGAAGGTAATTTCGGGTAGTTTACCGCGCAAACAAAGGCGCTTGGTACAGGCCTGGATTGAGTTATACCAAGAATCTTTAATGATTGATTGGAAATTAGCCGTATCAGGTCAAGAACCATTCCGCATTGAACCGTTAAGATAATTCAGAGGTGTTTATGAAGTTGATTAATGTAGAGCCAAAAGATAATTATATCCTGCGCATCTCTTTAGATGACGATTCGATCATTGATTTTGATGTAAAGGCGGAATTGGAACGCATCCCCTGTTACAAACCGCTTTATGATTTTGCATTATTTAAAACGGTAAAGTTTAAAAATAAACGGATTTATTGGAGCGATCAGTTTGATTTCCATTTGGATCAAATTTTGGAACGTGGACGATTTTTAAAGTTATAAATATTTGGAGTTGCGTAGATCAGGTTATCCACAGCGCTTTTGCCCCAGAGGGTATAACCCGACAAATCGAAGTATGTGTATCGGGTTACGGCTAGCACCTAATCCGACATACAGAGGTTATTGGATTGGTAAGGACGACAATTAGGAGAAGAAGACATGTTTGCACTACGTCAAATTATTGAAGACCCGCAAGACGTAATTGCTGTTCCAGTCGAATTTCGTCATCGTCCTATTGAAATTATTTTTATGGCATTGGAATCAATCGCGCCCGATTTACCCGCGCAAAATGGAATTACAGCCACATCAAAAACACTACGGGCAAATTGGTTTGAAGGCTATAACGTTGCAGAAGATGTCGATGTTTTAGCCTCTTTACCGCTTGCTGATGCCTTAGAGGAATGGGAATAGTAAATAATCACTTGCAAGGTGACAGGTCTAAAATTACAATACACACACTTATGTACATACATTAGGAGTAGTCCATGGCAACTTTAACTACACGCATTTTCAAAAACGGCAACAGCCAAGCTGTGCGTATTCCGCAAGAATTCCGACTGGATGTGAATCAGGTTGAAATTAGTCAAAACGCTAACGGCGATTTGGTGATTCATCCGTTGCCGATTAATCGTGGCATGGCTTTATTGGCTGTCCTGAACGGATTTGATGACGATTTTGTTAGCCAGCTTGAACGAGATTATCAGCAACAGCCGGTCATGCAGGATCGCGAGTCTTTATGATTTACATGTTGGACACCAATATTCTCATCTATTTGCTTAAAAACAAACCCCCTACTGTGGCTGAACGCATCAATGCACTGGATAAAGAATCAGCGTTGTGTATGTCTTTTTTCACTTATGCCGAATTACTTAAGGGTGCAGAACGAAGCACTCGCAAAACCCAGGTGATTAATCAGTTGTATCAGCTGACCCAGATCATTCCGGTTCAATACGACACCAATCCAAACCTATGCCAACACTACGCTACTCAGTTTACGTTGCTAAAAACAGCAGGCACGCCAATTGGCGGCAATGACCTTTGGATTGCCTGCCATGCACTATCGAAAAAAGCTACACTGGTCACGCATAATGTGCGTGAGTTTGAACGTATTGTGGGATTGAGAATAGAGGATTGGGCAGCTTAGATAACTCATTATTTGCAGCAAATGATTTTTCTACGATTACGAATAGAGACATTCAATGGAAATGAACGATGATTGATACTTGGCTACAAAACGATCTCAATAGTATTTTTGCAACTCACCCTGTGGTCGTTTTGATTGATGAATCCGGTGACGCACAGTTTTTACTGCGCCTGCTTGAACAAGCCTACACGGTCTATTGTGCCCATTCGGATCTCGAAGAGTTGCATGTCAAGTATTTGCTTGAACGTGAGCAACCCTCTGCCAAAAAATACTTGATTTATACCCGCACGGCAAAGGATAAGCTGAAATTTATTCGGGAATATTGCGAGACCCACGGCTGTCTTGAAATACGCACGTTGCAAAACTACATCAAAGATAAAGTTCACCAAACCTTAAATCTGAATATCAACTTACCGAAAGACGAGCTGATTACAGCGGCTAAAGTCAGTATCGGCAAAGATAAAGGCTACTGGTTTGATGTTTGTCACAAGGGGGCTACGGAAATATTTGATCTTAAAAAAGAACTGCTGCCTTTTATTCATGATCCGGTGGCTTTTGAAGCAGAAAAATATGATGCCCAACTGAGAGAGACTTTCTATCACAAGGTTAATGATTTACTGAAACAGAAATATATCCAAAAACCTGCGCAGACGCTGGCCGGTGAAGTGGTAAAGACGCTGTTGGATGGCCTGGCTTTTGGCAAACCCCTGCCGATACTTGAAGCGGTTTATTACGACTGGCTGGATTCGGTGAGTTATCGTGATTCATTTTCAGCTTATTTGATTAACTACAAATTGCCGTCCAATATGGATATCTGGGCGGTTAATTTAGCCCATCCCTTTCGCTCAGTCGATGAACAATGGCTAAAAATCATAGGCGAGCATTTAAGCAATAAAGAGACTTTACCGACTTACTTAGCCAAGATAACGCAACGAAATCATAGTAAACAAGCAAAGGCTCTAGGTATCACTTTTTGGGGTGATATAAAGGTACTGCTTGAATTTGATCCTAAAGACATTGCCTATCTCAGCTCATTTTCGGAGTGTGTTGAGTTTTATACCAAGCATTTTTATAAGCTTGATACGGCGATTCGTAATCTTTACACCGAATTTTTGCATAAAACCGATTGTCTGGAACCTTTTCAGACGCATTACAAAGAGCTGGTAGCCATTTTTCTGGATAAATGGTTTAAGTATTTTTCGGATTATCAAGAGCAGCAAACCGGCATACTCCAGAAAATTATTGATGAAAACAGCGTTAAGACGGCTGTCATTGTCGGTGATGGTGTGGCTTATGAAATGGCCTGCCTGGTTGCAGAAAAGGTCAATAACGGCTTTAAAATCAGCAAAAAAACTTTACTAGCCGATATTCCATCTGAAACAGCAAACAACATGAGCCGGATTTACATGGCTAATGGCGTCACGGAAAAGGTGCAAGGTAACCGTGAAAAATATCTGCGTGAGAAAAACCCTAATACTGCCATTGATTTTATCAAGCTGGATGAGGTTAACGAGGAGCCAAGACCGGCGAAATACCTTATCTGCACCTATAAGGATATCGATGATATGGGCGAAAAATTGCAGCATAAGGCGCTGAAATATTTCCCTGAAACCATTGATTACTTTGCTGAAAAAATTACGGTTTTGCTTAATAGCGGCTATGCAAAAGTCTATTTAATCACCGATCATGGCTTCGTATTGACAGGCTTGTTAAGTGAGTCCGATAAAATTTCGGTAGCACTGGATGGGGTATCCGAGAAAGCAGAACGGTATATTCGTACAGTTGAGCAACAGCCTTCTTTAACGGGTAGTTATATTGAAGCAAAGAAAAAATACGGCGAATTAAATTACCTTTATTTTTCGACCACGCTAAATCCGTTTAAAACGCCCGGTGTTTATGGTTTTGCGCATGGTGGTGTTGCGCCCCAAGAATTGGTTACGCCTTATTTTTGTTGGGAGCGGACTGATGATTCAGCACAAGCGTTGACCGTTACCTTTCAAAATAAAGATGACCTGAAAAGTGTAACGGGTGAGCTTTATCAATTAAAAATATTGGCGGATAAAAATGCTGATCTGTTTAGTTTAAATCGCAAAGTGTATTTGATCTTTTTCAGTAATAAAACACAGATCAATAAAAGCGATGTATTTATCATTCAAAACGAAGAGCTGATTGCGAAAGAATTTACCTTTGATGGAAATCCAGAAATAGAAGTCCATCTCTTGGATGCTCAAACAAAAGCGCTGCTCGACAAGGCAATTATTAAACAAAACAAAGACCGTGATTTAGGTGGTTTGTTTTAACCGTTAAGGAAGAGAAATGGCAGTATTGAACGATCTGGACATTAAGCTTTTAGAGCATTTTAAGGGCTATGTCGTTAAAAAGGATTTGGTTAGGACTTTAAAAATAGGTGCTAATGTGCCGGTTTTTGTTCTTGAATACCTTATTGCCAATTCGTGTTCGACGGATGACGAAGAACAAATTCGCAAGGGTATGGATAATGTCAAAAAGATTTTATCAGAGCATTATGTTAACCCTGAAGAAAGCACCTTGATTCATTCTAAAATCAGGGAAAAAGGTCGTTATAAAATCATTGATAAAATATCGGTGGAACTGGATTCCAAAAAAGATATGTACTGGGCAAAGCTTCAGAACAGTAATATTAAAAACGGTAATATCAACGATAACTTGGTCAAGCAGCATGAAAAAATGCTGATGGGCGGTATTTGGGCGATTATTGATGTTGAGTATGATCCCAGTATTATGATTGGGCAGACTATTTTTCCGTTTGTTATTACAGAAATCAAACCCATTCAACTGTCATCATTTGATAACAGCAAGGTTATTAATAAACGCAAAGAATTTACCAAGAGTGAGTGGCTGGATATTATTCTGCGTAGTTGCGGTTATGAGCCCAGCGCAGAAGATGTAACAGAGCGTATCAAGATGCTCTTGCTGTCACGTTTATTACCAATGGTTG
>CAMDOP010000122.1 GCA_945903675.1 Crenothrix polyspora | reverse complement strand
TCGTCACGGAAAGTCGTTTCAATAATACCTGAACGACCACCGCCGATAGCAGAAGCATAAGCTAAACATAGCGCTTTAGCAGTACCAGAGGCATCTTGATGAACAGCGATTAAATCAGGAACACCACCGCCACGGACAAATTCAGAACGGACTGTATGGCCAGGTGCTTTTGGCGCAATCATGATGACATCTAAATCAGCCCTAGGCACAACTTGATTGAATAAAATAGCAAAACCATGTGCGAAGGCTAATGCAGCGCCTTTTTTAATATTAGGTTCAATTTCATCTTTGTACAAAGATGATTGAAACTCATCAGGTGTCAAAATCATAACAACATCAGCACCAGCAACTGCTTTTGCTACATCCTGAACAACTAAGCCATGCGCTTCAGCTTTAGCAACTGATGGTGATCCTGCACGCAAACCAACTACAACATCAACCCCAGATTCTTTTAAATTAAGGGCATGAGCATGTCCTTGTGAACCATAACCAATAATAGCAACTTTCTTTGCTTTGATGATAGAGAGGTCGGCGTCTTTGTCATAATAAACTTGCATGATTTTTCCTGTTTTCTAGGTGTAAATAAGAGATAAAAAATAAATGGTGTAAAAACTTAAGGCTTATACGTGTAAGCCTTTTTCGCCTCTGGAAATGCCAGTAGATCCTGAGCGAACGACTTCTATAATACTATTGGAATCTATAGCTGCAATAAAAGCATCTAACTTTTCTGAAGGGCCGGTCATTTCAACAATATAAGTACTAGGCGTAACATCAACGATTTTGCCACGAAAAACTTCTGCCATACTTCTGATTTCAGCACGCATGTCTCCTATGGCTTTTATTTTAACCATCATGAGTTCACGCTCAATATGAAAAGATTCCGCTAAATCAATGAGTCTAACTACATCAATCAATTTATTCAGCTGTTTGGTAATTTGCTCGATAATTTCTGCACTACCTCGCGTCACTATAGTCATTCTTGATAAACTAGCGTCTTCAGTCGCGGCAACCGTCAATGATTCAATATTATAACCACGTGCCGAAAACAAACCGGCTACTCGTGATAAAGCACCTGATTCATTTTCAATTAGAATAGAAATAATATGTCTCATTATGCTAACTCTCTTTCGGTTGTTGAACCTTGAGCAACGCGTAATTTCATATCGTGATGACCTTTACCTGCCTCAATCATCGGATAAACATTTTCAGTTCTGTCCGTCATAATATCTAAGAATACAGTACGATCTTTCATACTAAAGGCTGTTTCTAAAGCGGCTCTAACTTCTTCAGGCTTATCAATACGAATACCGACATGCCCATAAGCTTCAGCTAACTTAACAAAGTCAGGAATAGTATCCATATACGAATGTGAATATCGACATTCATACGAAAACTCCTGCCACTGTCTAACCATACCCATATAACGATTATTCAGGTTAATGATTTTAATAGGTGTTTTGTATTGCAAGGCTGTTGATAATTCTTGTATACACATTTGAATACTAGCTTCACCCGTAACACAAGCAACATCAGCATCAGGATGTGCTAATTTAACGCCAATGGCAGCAGGTAGACCAAAACCCATAGTACCTAAACCACCGGAGTTAATCCAACGACGCGGCTTATCAAAAGGATAATATTGCGCTGCCCACATCTGATGTTGACCTACATCTGACGTCACATAAGCATTACCTTTAGTGACATCATATAATTGTTCAATAACATACTGGGGCTTAATTAAAGGGCTTTCACGATCAAATTGTAAGCAATCAACCGCCTGCCATTGTGCAATTTGCTGCCACCAAAGCTCCAAGGCTTTTTTATTGGGCTTAGTTGAGCTCTCTTTAATCATCTCCATCATCAATTCCAATACTGGCTTAACCTCACCAACTATTGGAATATCAACTCTTACTGTTTTTGAAATAGACGCTGGATCAATATCAATATGGATAATTTTGGCATAAGGGCAAAACAAATCTAGTTTGCCTGTTACACGATCATCAAAACGCGCACCAATGGCAATAATGACGTCACTTTCGTGCATGGCCATATTTGCTTCATACGTGCCGTGCATACCCAACATACCAATATTTTGTTTATCCGTTGCAGGATATGCACCTAAGCCCATTAAAGTATTAGTGATCGGATAACCGAGTGCACGAGTAAACTCTGTTAACTCTTTACTCGCCTCACCTAAAACTACACCACCACCCGAATAAATAATGGGCTTTTGGGCGCTGAGCAATAACTCAACAGCTTTTTTGATTTGTCCTTTATGCGGAGTCACAACGGGATTGTAAGAACGTATAGATACTTTTTTAGGGTATTTGTACGGAACTTTAATATGAGGCGCAGTGATATCTTTAGGTACATCAATTACTACTGGACCAGGCCTACCTGTGGTGGCGACATAAAACGCTTTTTTAATAGTCTCAGCTAATTTAGTAACATCTTTGACCAAATAATTATGTTTTACGCATGGACGAGTAATACCGATCATATCAACTTCTTGAAAAGCATCACTACCAATGACAGGTAATGAAACTTGACCAGAAATAATAACCATCGGAATTGAATCCATATAAGCAGTAGCAATGCCTGTAACTGCATTAGTAGCACCAGGACCAGAAGTCACTAAAACCACTCCGGGCTTTCCAGTTGAGCGAGCATAACCATCAGCAGCGTGGGTGGCTCCTTGTTCATGACGTACTAAGATATGTTTAATATCTTCTTGCTGATAAAGCGCATCATATAAATGTAAAACTGCCCCACCAGGATAACCAAAAATATATTCTACACCCTCGTCGATAAGACTCTGAACCAGGATTTGTGCACCACTTAGCTCCACGCTAATACCTCAATAAACATGATAATTATCGATTTAAATCGATTAGATTCGGTTTTATAGTCAAGCATAAACACTTGTTTTAAAAACACTTAAGATGACTGGCTTGTTATTATTTGTCTTTTTTAAACAATATAAAAGCCGTTATTCTACAAGATTCTTAATGAAATTGTAATAATCTCTGTTATTTTCAGCAACGACCCAGTCCATCTCGACATATAACTTTTTACTTTTTGACTAGGGAGGAATGAACTCACACTCACTAATCAATGAATAAACGCTCTAGTTCAAATAAAGGAGCTTAGCTAACACTAACAGTATACTAAATAAACCTTTAGCCTATTATCAGGCTGAAAAAGAAGATCCACAGCCACACGTCGTTGTGGCATTTGGATTGCGGATAACAAACTGCGCCCCAGATACGTCTTCTTTATAATCCACTTGAGCACCGGCTAAATATTGGATACTCATAGAATCTATCAAGACTGTAACTCCGCCGTTTTCTACACGCGTATCATCTTCATTAACTTCTTCGTCAAAGGTGAAACCATATTGAAAGCCAGAACAGCCACCACCGGAGACATAAACGCGTAACTTTAAATTATCGTTACCTTCTTCGATAATCAATTCGCTAACCTTTGCCGCAGCACTGTCAGTAAAAATAATTGGATTAGCCATAGTTTAATAACATTGTATATTTAAAAAAAGTGAATCAATTATGACTATACCCAGCGTTATAGTCAAGAATCATGGATATAGAGCAATAACTCTCAAACCCATCGATTCATTCAAGCCAAATATTAGATTCATATTTTGCACCGCTTGTCCGGCAGCACCTTTAACCAAATTATCAATGACCGATAAAACAACGATGGTTTGTGCGCCTTGCGGCTGATGTATGGAAATCTGACATTGATTACTACCTCGAACATTTCGAGTATCAGGATGCGAGCCTCGAGGTAAAACCTCAACAAACGGTTCATTATCATAACGCAACTCATATAAGGCTTGAATATCGGCTAGCGTCGCTCCAGATAGTTGCCCATACATCGTGGCATGTATACCTCGTATCATTGGTGTTAAATGAGGAACAAAGGTTAAACCCACCTGTTGCTTGGCAGCCAAGGTTAACTCTTGACGAATCTCCGGCAAATGTCTATGTCCACTCACTCCATAGGCTTTAAAGCTTTCACCTGTTTCACTCATCAAAGATGACAATTCAGCTTTACGACCTGCGCCACTCACACCAGACTTAACATCAGCAATTAAATGATCGACATTAATCAAATTATTTTCTAGCAATGGTAAAAAACCTAATTGCACTGCTGTCGGATAACAACCTGGGCAAGCCACTAAACTCGCTTGCCTTATCGCCTTTCGATTAACTTCTGGCAAACCGTATATAGCCTCAGCCAGTAATTCAGGGCAAGCATGCTCCATTCCATACCAATGACTCCACTCCTTTGCATCTTTAAGTCTAAAGTCCGCTGATAAATCAATGACCTTAATCCCTAATGCCAGTAATTGTTGTGCCATTAACATAGCAGTGCCATTGGGCGTAGCAAAAAACACCACATTACATTGTCTTAAAGTTTCGATGTCAGGTGCACAAAAAACCACATCGCAATAGCCACGCAAACTAGGATATACAACATCCACTCGCACACCCGCATCTGCACGTGAAGTCACTACCGCCACCTCAACCTGAGCATGCAAAGCTAAAATTCGCAATAATTCAACGCCTGTATAACCTGTTCCGCCCACAATACCTGCACGAATCATCTGCTTTACCTTACCTATTGTTTATAGAAATAATCCCAGCCTATAATAACCGCATCCTACTATTTATAGAACCCGACTTATGCAACTACCCAACACTATGCTCGCTATTGAAATAGTTGCTGGGTCTTTAAAGCTAACAGAGCGCGCTATTCCCAAACCAGGAATCCATCAAGTTCTCATCAAAGTGACGGCTGCCGGTGTTAATCGCCCAGATGTCATGCAACGTAAAGGATTATATCCAGCACCTCAAGGCGCTTCAGACATTCCGGGCTTAGAAATTTCTGGCATTATCGTTGCACTCGGCTTAGGCACATTAGCATCTCCATTCAAGCTAGGTGATTCTATTTGTGCACTGGTTAGTGGCGGCGGCTATGCTGGTTATTGCTTAGCGTCTGTATCACATTGTTTACCGGTTCCAAATGGCTTGTCCTTAGTAGAGGCTGCCGCTCTACCAGAAACTTTTTTCACTGTCTGGAGCAACGTGTTTGATCGCGCACAACTACAAGAGGGTGAAACGCTTTTAGTCCATGGTGGCAGCGGTGGTATTGGCACGACCGCTATACAATTAGCCAAAGCCTTCCATGCTAAGGTCATTATTACTGCAGGCTCTAAAATTAAATGTGAACGCTGCTTAGAACTAGGTGCAGATGCCGCTATTAACTATAAAGAACAAGACTTTGTATTAGAAATAAACCGTCTAACTAGTAGCGAAGGTGTTAATGTCATACTCGACATGATCGGCAGCGATTATTGTCCCCGTAATCTAAAATGTATGGCAAATGATGCAAGACTGGTACAAATTGCCATCCAAAACGGCGCAAAAGCCGAGATCAATTTATTGCCCATTATGCTAAAACGCCTCACCATAACAGGCTCGACCTTAAGAGCTAGAGACGATGAATTTAAAGCTAATATTGCTGAAAAGTTACAACAAAAAGTTTGGCCCTTATTAGCTAACGGCACCATTAAACCCATTATTCATGCTCGCTTTGCTCTTGATGAAGCCAGCAAAGCGCACGAACTCATGGAAAACAGCCTACATATTGGCAAAATATTATTAGAGCTCCCATCACTATGACTTACACCACACTCATTTCATCCAGCTTGCTTCATCAAAATCTGAATAATCCTAACTGGATCATTATCGACTGCCGCTTCTCCTTAGCAAATTACGATGCCGGTCATTACGCTTATCGCCACGGTCATATTCCTAATGCTCGCTATGCCGATTTAAACAAAGACCTATCAGCCCAGCCTACTGAATTAACTGGAAGACATCCCCTGCCCGACTTTAACTTACTAACCAAAAAATTGGGCGCGTGGGGCATTAATGATCAGACCCAAGTCGTCGTTTATGATGATGCAGGTGGTGCTTTTGCAGGACGCTTATGGTGGTTATTACGCTGTTTAGGACATGATAAGGTCGCCGTATTAAATGGTGGCATTCAACATTGGCAAAAATTAGGTTATACACTCACAACTAACTTACCCGACCCAAATATTAGTGTATTCAGACCTTATTTAAACTGCTCAAACTGGCTAACTGCCCAGCAAGTTCAAAACCATCTCTCTAAAAAAGATATTTGCCTGATTGACGCCCGTAGTCCTGAACGCTATCGCGGCGAACAAGAACCCATAGACCCAGTTGCAGGACATATTCCTTTTGCCTTAAATCGACCATCAAGCTTAAATCTTGATACACAGGGTTTATTCTTAACGCCTGACGTATTGGCAAAGCAATATAACTCATTGTTAGGTGCTAGCTCTCCGACACAAGCCGTTCATTATTGCGGCTCAGGCGTTACCGCCTGTCACAATTTGCTAGCGATGGAATATGCAGAATTAAAAGGCTCTAAAATTTACGCAGGCTCATGGAGCGACTGGATCAGAAATAAAAATAGAGTAATTGCTACAGAACAGCTCAGCACATAATATAGTTTGAAAAACATCAGTCGGCGCTTCGCTCACCTTGCAATCATTTCGCTTTTTTATTCAAGAATGAATCCTTATCTGACTGAATGTACTGTAATTTCTACAGCACACTAGCGGCTTAAAAGTTGATCGAGCATCAAAATTAATAGATAATGTCCGGCTTCCAAACGTATTGATAGTATTTTTTTATGAACATTACCATGCTTAAAGCAAAGCTACACCGAGCTACCGTGACTCGTTCAGAATTAGGCTATGAAGGTTCTTGTGCTATTGATGGCACTATTCTTGATTTATCAGGCATCAGAGAATACGAACAAATACAGATTTATAATATTAACAATGGCGCACGTTTTACAACCTATGCCATCCGTGCAGCAGAAGATTCTGGCATTTTTTCGGTTAATGGTGCTGCAGCTAGGTTAGCCTGTGCTGGCGATCTCATTATTGTTTGCGCCTACGCAACTTTAGATTCGAAAGAAGCTGAGCTGCATAAACCGACTTTGGTTTATTTCAATGAAAAAAATGAAGTGATGCGCACCGCTTCAGTCATTCCTGTACAGCCATTGTAACGATTGAGCCATATGCCATGTAGCGGCGTAGATTGGGTTGCATGCTTTTCGCAACCCAACAATCACGCTTCAATGTTGGACTGTTAGACCGACCTACCCGCCACCTAATGCCTTTACATTTAAAGGCTCATTCATAATGCATCCTACGCAACACACGGCTGATGCTTTCCTTAAGAAATACACGCTACTCAAGCTTAAGAAGGGATTAATTGCCACCTTAGTGAGAGATCACACCGCATCTACATCTTAACCCTAAACCAAGCAGCATACAGTGCTGGTAAAAACAAAATGGTGAGTACTGTTGCCACCGCTAAACCGCCCATAATAGCCACTGCCATCGGTCCAAAAAAGACGCTACTGGTTAGCGGTATCATCGCTAAAATAGCAGCAGCAGCCGTGAGCATAATCGGCCTAAAGCGCCGTAGAGTCGATTCAACGATAGCTTGCCACGCGTCAACGCCTGTGGCTCTATCTTGTTCTATTTGATCGACCAAAATAACCGAATTACGCATAATCATGCCCGACAAGGCAATGGTGCCGAGCATAGCGACAAAACCAAAGGGCTTAGCAAATAATAATAAAGCGATAGTGACGCCAATCAAGCCTAAGGGCGCGGTTAAGATCACTAAAAACACCCTAGAGAAACTTTGTAGCTGCACCATTAATATGGTCAACACGGCAATTAAAAACAGAGGAAAACCAGCCGCGACCGATGCTCCGCCCTTAGCGGATTCTTCGACTGCACCGCCCGTTTCTATGCTGATACCACTGGGTAAACTGGCTTTAATAGCGTCTAATTGCTGATCTATTTGCTGCGAAACCACAGCGGCTTGCAAATCACCCTGTAAATTAGCTCTTACAATAATCGAGCGTTGACGATCACGTCGCCAGATCACGCCTTCTTCAAAGGCTGAACTGATGGTGGCGAGCTGTGCAAGTGGCACGGCACCTGAGGGCGTGTTAATCATTAAGTCAGCCAAATGTGATAATTGCCTGCGCTCCATTTCTGGGCCTCGGGCCACTATGCTGATACGCTCATTACCTTCCCTAAATTCAGTTACAAACAATTCTCTGGAAGCTGCATTAATGATGGTAGCGACATCGACTGCACTCACACCTAGCAGACGCGCCTTAGATTGATCGACTTCAACATGGACTACTTTACTAGGCTCTTCCCAATTAAGTTGCACATTGAGTAAATTGGCATGAGTACGCATGATTCCAGCAACTTGTCTTGAAATATCGCGTATTTGCGTAATATTTTCACCAGAAATCCGGAACTGAACAGGAAACCCCACCGGCGGACCATTTTCTAAACGTAGTACCGAAGCACGTAACTCAGGAAAGTCAGTCTCAAACAAGGCGAGTAAATCTAAACGCAGCGCTTCTCTAGCGGCTAAAGTTTTAGCTAAAATAACAAATTGACCAAAACCCCGATGCGGCAATTGGATATCTAAAGGCAAATAAAATCGAGGCGCACCCGTGCCGATGTAAGCCACAAAATTTTCGACACCTTCGTGTTGTTGCGACCAGTTTTGTAACCATAACTCTAGCTTTTTAGCTTGTGCATTAGTGGCCTCATAAGATGCGCCTTCGGTCATACGTAAATCGACCACTAATTCCAGCCTTGTTGAATCAGGAAAGAACTGCTGCTGTACTTTAGCAAAACCCATAACAGACACCACAAACACTGCCAAAGTAATAGCTAGCACTGTTTTTCGGTAGCGAACACAATGAGTAATCAGCGTTCGTAAACTTCGGTAAAACGGTGTGTTATAAATGTCGTGATGATCCGCACTCAGCTTTTTATCAGTCAGATTAAACCGGTTCTTTAACCAAAGACTCATTTTTGAAGGGACTGGCGCCTCGGTGTAATTTGGCAACAGGTGATAACCCAAAAAGGGCACTAATATCACCGCAGCAAACCAAGAAATAATCAGCGCGATAGCCGATACTTGAAA
>CAMDOP010000121.1 GCA_945903675.1 Crenothrix polyspora | reverse complement strand
AAATCTTGAGCAACATCAACTAAACGACGCGTTAAATATCCAGAATTGGCAGTTTTAAGTGCGGTATCAGCTAATCCTTTACGTGCTCCGTGAGTTGAAATGAAGTACTGTAATACATCAAGACCTTCTCTAAAGTTTGCCGTAATAGGTGTTTCGATAATTGAACCAACTGGCTTAGCCATCAATCCACGCATACCAGCAAGCTGTCTAATCTGAGCCGCAGATCCACGAGCGCCAGATTCAGCCATCATAAAGATTGAATTAAAAGACTTTTGCTTTACTGTAACGCCTTCTGCATTGACGACGGACTCTTCACCCAAGCCGTCCATCATAACCTTAGCAACTTGGTCATTGGCATGCGACCAAATATCGACAACTTTATTATATCGCTCACCATCGGTTACTAAACCAGATGCATATTGACTTTGAATCTCATGAACCTCAAGATCGGCAGCTTTAATAATATCGATTTTCTTAGCCGGAATAGCCATATCTTCAATACCAAAAGATACGCCAGAAATAGTTGCATACCTGAAACCTAAATACATCAATTGATCAGCTAGAACTACAGTATCCTTATTACCTAAGTAACGATAACTGTAATTTATCAAACGAGAGATATTCTTTTTAGTCATATCACAATTGACTAATTCGTATGGCATGCGATCTGGAACAACTTCCCAAATTAAAGCGCGACCAACTGTTGTTTCAACTCTATGAGTTTTATCTTCACTTTCACCAAGTTCATTAACAACTTTTTCGGTAATTCGTAATTGAATTTTTGATTGCAACTCAACACTTTTCGCCATTAATGCTTTATGAATCTCTCCAACGCTTACAAAGATACTTCCATCACCTTTTGCATTAATTTTTTCTCTACTAATATAGTAAAGACCCAATACAACATCTTGTGATGGATTAATAACAGGCTCGCCATTTGCAGGAGATAAAATGTTATTTGTTGCCATCATTAGAGTTCTAGCTTCTAACTGAGCCTCTATTGATAACGGAATATGAACAGCCATCTGATCGCCATCAAAATCGGCATTAAATGCACTACAGACCAATGGATGTAACTGTATTGCCTTGCCTTCAATAAGCGTGGGCTCAAAAGCTTGAATACCTAATCTATGTAAAGTAGGTGCGCGATTTAATAAGATTGGATGCTCACGAATTACTTCTTCAAGTATATCCCAAACCTCAACACCCTCTCTTTCAACCATTTTTTTAGCTGCTTTAATGGTTGTTGCTAAGCCACGAAATTGTAATTTACTAAATATAAATGGTTTGAATAACTCTAAAGCCATTTTTTTAGGTAAACCACATTGATGCAGTCTTAAAGTAGGACCAACCACGATAACTGAACGTCCAGAATAATCAACGCGCTTTCCAAGTAAGTTCTGTCTGAATCGACCCTGCTTACCTTTAATCATATCGGCAAGTGATTTCAGAGGGCGACGATTTGTCCCAGTTATTGCACGACCACGACGACCATTGTCAAGTAGTGCATCTACTGACTCTTGCAGCATACGCTTTTCATTTCTAACAATAATATCTGGAGCGTTTAAATCCAACAATCGA
The DNA here is from genome assembly GCA_945903675.1 of Crenothrix polyspora. Lineage (GTDB taxonomy): Bacteria > Pseudomonadota > Gammaproteobacteria > Methylococcales > Methylomonadaceae > Methylobacter_C. Next base: position 7,529 of record CAMDOP010000121.1, on the reverse strand, counting down.
TTTAAACGATTATTTCTATTGATTACCCTGCGATATAAATCATTTAAATCGGACGTTGCAAAACGACCACCATCCAATGGTACTAAAGGACGTAATTCTGGCGGTAGCACAGGAAGAACCTTTAAGATCATCCATTCTGGACGATTTTTTGAGGTTAACAATGCATCCATAACCTTTAGGCGCTTTGAATACTTTTTTATTTTTGTTTCAGAATTAGTTGAATTAATTTCTTCACGAAGAATTTCAACTTGTTCTTTTAGATCTATTGCCTTCAATAAATCGTATATTGCCTCAGCACCCATTTTTGCAACAAAATCATCGCCATGGAGTTCAACTGCATCTAGATATTCATCATCAGTTAATAACTGACCTTTATCTAAAGGAGTCATACCTGGGTCTAAAATCACAAATGATTCAAAATACAATACGCGCTCTATCTCACGCAAGGTCATATCTAATAAAAGAGCAATTCTTGAAGGCAATGATTTTAGAAACCAGATATGTGCAACAGGACTTGCTAAATCTATATGACCCATGCGCTCACGACGAACTTTTGATAATGTAACTTCTACGCCACATTTTTCACAAATTACACCGCGATGCTTTAGGCGCTTATATTTTCCGCATAAACATTCATAATCACTTACCGGTCCAAATATCTTTGCACAAAACAAGCCATCACGTTCTGGCTTAAAAGTACGATAGTTAATTGTTTCTGGTTTCTTTACTTCGCCGTATGACCACGAGCGGATCATATCTGGAGAAGCCAAACCTATGCTTATGCCATCAAAATCATCTGGACGACCTTGGCGCTTTAGGAAATTCATTAAGTCTTTCAAGAGCTTATCCTATCTAATAGTTTCTAGCCTAAACTAGTAACAAGTAAAGACGCATTAAATACGTCTTTACGGTGGTAATCATAAATTTAATAAATTATTAGGGGTATTTTAATACCCTCAATATTACAAGTTATTCGCGCTCTAATTCAATATTTACAGCCAATGAGCGAATTTCTTTAATTAAAACATTAAAAGATTCAGGCATTCCTGCTTCCATTTTATGATCACCATCAACTATGTTCTTATACATACGGGTTCTGCCGGTAACATCATCAGATTTTACTGTAAGCATTTCCTGCAAGGTATATGCTGCACCATAAGCCTCTAGCGCCCAGACTTCCATTTCTCCAAAGCGTTGACCACCAAATTGTGCCTTTCCGCCTAATGGCTGCTGTGTAACAAGACTATATGGACCTGTTGAACGTGCATGCATTTTATCATCGACCAAATGGTTCAACTTCAACATATACATATAACCGACAGTGACTTCCCTCTCAAATGGCTCTCCTGTTAAGCCATCATATAAGGTTACTTGTCCATGTTCAGGCAAATCAGCTAATTTAAGCATCGTGCGAATTTCATCTTCGCTAGCTCCATCAAAAACCGGTGAAGCCATAGGCACACCAGCTACTAAATTTGCAGCCATTTCAAGTATTTCAGTATCGGTAAAAGAATCTAAATCTTCTTTACGTCCACTGCTATTATAAATCTTATCTAAATACTCTCTAATTGCAGTAACTTTAGCCTTTTCTTGATCATACTGAGCTTCCAGCATTTTACCAATCTTAATACCCAAACCTTTCGCTGCCCAACCCAAATGAGTTTCAAGCACTTGGCCTACGTTCATTCGTGAAGGTACGCCCAAGGGATTTAAAACGATATCAACTGGATTTCCATCGGCTGTAAACGGCATATCTTCAATCGGTCTAATCATAGAAATAACACCTTTATTTCCATGTCGACCAGCCATTTTATCACCTGGCTGTATGCGTCTCTTAACAGCCAAATAGACTTTGACCATTTTCAGAACACCAGGAGCCAAATCATCACCCATGGTGATTTTTTTGCGTTTTATTTCATATTTCTCATCAAAATCTTTACGTTGTTGCTCTATTTGAAGCACAACGGTTTCCAGCTGAAGATTAATATCTTCATCTTTCATTTTGATCTTTAGCCATTCAGAATGTCTTAAACCTTCTAAATAAGCGGGTGTTATTTCAGTACCCGCTTTGTGTCCATTTGGACCTGATTGAGCAACTTTACCCATCAACATTCTAGATACTCGCGCGAAAATATCTTCTTCGAGTATCTTTAGTTGATCATCTAAATCTTTTCTGTAACGCTTGATTTCTTCTTGCTCAATATCCAACGCACGCTTGTCTTTCTTAACACCATCGCGTGTAAAGACTTGAACATCAATAACCGTACCCTCAATACTTCCAGGCACACGTAATGAAGTATCTTTTACGTCTGCAGCTTTTTCACCAAAAATAGCACGTAATAATTTTTCTTCTGGAGTCAGTTGCGTTTCACCCTTAGGTGTAACCTTTCCTACCAGAATATCGCCACCTTTAACTTCTGCGCCCACATAAACAATACCTGATTCATCAAGTTTCGATAATGCTTCTTCACTGACATTAGGAATATCAGCAGTAATTTCTTCTGGGCTATGCTTAGTATCACGCGCAACACAGGTTTTTTCTTCAATATGTATGGTGGTAAAACGATCTTCTTTAACTACGCGTTCAGATACTAAAATAGAATCTTCATAGTTATAACCATTCCAAGGCATAAATGCGACCAACATATTCTGACCTAAAGCCAACTCACCCATATCAGTGGAAGGACCATCAGCCATAATATCGCCTGCATTAACCAAATCGCCTGGTTTTACTAAGGGCTTCTGATTAATACAGGTATTTTGATTAGATCGCGTGTATTTAATTAGATTATAAATATCTACACCCGGCGCACCGGTTTCTGTTTCAGTGTCATTGACTCGAACCACGATTCTAGCAGCATCCACCGCCTCAATCTTTCCGCCACGAGCAGCAACAACCGTTACACCCGAATCCTTAGCAACGGTTCTTTCCATGCCTGTTCCAACTAAGGGCTTTTCAGCTCTCAAAGTAGGAACGGCTTGACGCTGCATGTTTGAACCCATCAAGGCACGGTTAGCATCATCATGCTCTAAAAATGGAATAATAGACGCCGCAACCGATACAATCTGCTTAGACGATACATCCATATATTGCACGGTATCAGACATTGCTAAAGCAAATTCGTCTTTATGCCTACATGATACTAAGCCATCTACAAGCTTACCGTTTGCATCAACAGCAACACTGGCCTGAGCGATGACAAACTCACCTTCTTCAATGGCTGATAAATAATCGACTTCATCAGTTACTAAACCATTAATAACTTTACGATAAGGTGTTTCCAAAAAGCCATAGCCATTAGTTCTAGCATAAACTGACAAAGAGTTTATTAAACCAATATTTGGACCTTCAGGTGTTTCAATAGGACATACACGACCGTAATGAGTCGCATGTACGTCACGTACTTCAAAACCTGCTCGTTCTCTTGCCAAACCACCAGGCCCTAAAGCCGAAACACGGCGCTTATGAGTGACCTGTGATAATGGATTATTTTGATCCATAAACTGCGATAACTGACTAGAGCCAAAAAACTCTTTTACAGCAGCAGATACTGGTTTAGCGTTAATGATTTCCTGAGGCATAAGGCCTTCAGAATCAGCTAAAGTTAAACGTTCTTTTACTGCACGCTCAACTCTTACTAGACCAACTCTAAATTGATTCTCAATCATTTCGCCAACAGAACGTACGCGTCTGTTACCTAAATGGTCAATATCATCAACATTGCCATTGCCGTTACGAATTGCTATCAATTCTTTAAGAACAGCAATAATATCTTCTTTATTTAAAGTGCCAGAACCTGTTGTTTCTTCTCTTCCTAAACGACGATTAAACTTCATTCTACCCACTGTAGATAAGTCATATCGTTCATCGGTAAAGAATAAATTCTGAAATAGATTCTCTGCTGATTCTTTTGTTGGTGGCTCACCAGGACGCATCATTCGGTAAATTTCAACCAAAGCTTCCAATGCATTAGTTGTAGTATCTAACCTCATTGCGTTGCTCATATATGGCCCATTATCCAGGTCATTAACAAACAATGTTTTAATTTCTGTAATACCACTTTCAATACAGCGCTCTATTAAAGGCTGTGTAAGCTCATCATTTACATGAGCAATTAGCTCGCCTGTTTCCTGATCAACTATATTATGTGCAAGAATCTTACCTGAGAGATATTCCATAGGAACCTCAATCTCAGACAACGCGGCTTTATTCATTTCACGAATATGCTTGGCTGTGATTCTTCTACCTTCTTCTAAAAGAACTTGGTCATTATGTTTTATATCAAATGCTGCAATTTCACCACGCATCCTTTCAGGAATAATGTGAAACAAACATTTATCTGCACTCAGGGTAAATTTATTGGTTTCAAAGAAGATATTAATCATATCTTCATTGTTGTAACCTAGACCTCTAAGTAAAATTGTCGCTGGTATTTTTCTTCTACGATCTATACGAACAAATACACAGTCTTTATGGTCAAATTCAAAATCTAACCAAGATCCACGATATGGAATAACTCTAGCATTAAACAGTAGTTTTCCAGACGAATGGGTTTTCCCTTTATCATGATCAAAAAATACGCCAGGTGAACGATGTAATTGCGATACGATAACTCGTTCAGTTCCATTTATTACAAAAGTACCGTTATCCGTCATAAGGGGTAATTCACCCATATAAACTTCTTGTTCGCGTATATCCTTTACTACTTTTGCATTAGCTGCAGCTTCTTTATCATAGATAACTAAACGCACTAATACACGCAATGGAGCTGCGTAAGTTGCACCTCTTTGCTGACACTCTCTGACATCAAAAGTAGGCTCACCCAATCTATATTTTACATATTCCAGCACAGCATAACCGGAATGGCTTTCTATAGGGAAAACACTAGAGAAGGCGGCATGTAAGCCACTATCAATACGTTTCTCAGGTGTTACTCCAGTTTGCAAAAAACCTGCATATGAATTAATCTGAGTTGCAAGGAGGTAGGGAACATCAAGTACTTCAGTACTTTTCCCAAAGTTATTTCGAATACGCTTTTTTTCGGTAAAAGAGTAGGACATATCGCTTCCAGACCTTTTCGTCATGAATTATTTCTACTGTGAATTAATATAAACAGTAAAAGGCCGGTGACATAAGCCACCAGCCATACTTTAAGTAGAGTGCAGTAATGCAGCTCTACAATTTACGTCAAAATTATTACTTAATTTCGACGGTAGCGCCAGCTTCAGTAAGCTGCTTTTTAATATCTTCAGCTTCAGCTTTAGGAATGCCTTCTTTCAATACAGTTGGCACGCCTTCAACGGCATCTTTAGCTTCTTTAAGACCTAAACCTGTAATTCCACGAACTGTCTTAATTACTGCGACTTTATTTTCGCCGAAAGATGTTAATATAACATCAAATTCAGTTTGTTCTTCAGCAGCAGCAGCTGCTGCAACTGGAGCTGCTGATGCAACTGCAGCAGTAACACCAAATTTTTCTTCCATAGCTGAAATTAAATCAACTATTTCCATAATAGTCATATTTGATACAGCTTCTAAAATATCAGCATGTGATATCGCCATTGTATATTCCTCTTTTATTAGGTTTTAAACTAGTTAGTTGTAATTATGCGGCTTCTTGCATCTGATCTTTAACAGCAGCCAATGTACGCACAAGTTTTGCAACTGGCGCTTTCATTACTGACATTAATAGAGAGATAGCTTGATTACGTGTAGGCATACTTGCCAAACGTGCAAGCTCAGAACCATCAAACGCTTGCCCACCAATAGCTACAATTTTAGTAATTAATTTGTCGTGCGTTTTGGCAAAATCATAAATTAAGCGACCTGCCGAACCTGGATCTTCCATTGAAAATGCAATTAATAATGGACCCACAAGCCCATCTTGCATACATTCAAATTCTGTTCCAGCAACAGCACGCTTAAGCAGCGTGTTTTTGACAACACGCAAATAAACGCCAGTTTCTCTTGCCGTTTTACGCAGCTCGGTCAATTCCGTAACTGTTAATCCACGATATTCTGCAACTACAGCAGAATGCGCTTTTGCGGCGTATTGAGCGACCTCTTCTACGACAGCTTTTTTGCCATCTAAATTTAGTGCCACAGTTAGCTCCGATATTATTCTGGAAATTCCAGAAGTTACATATGGCATCATTTCGGATGCCCCATGCGGTTAATTCTTCATTACGAGAAATTACCGCCTACGCAGGCATCATGATTTATTCATGTACCATTAAGTTTTCACACCTGCGGTCTTCGACGGCTACCGTATAATACGGCAACCCAAAGTCTCTTTCTTAGTTGGCAAAACTACTAGGATCTAACCAAAGGCCAGGACCCATAGTTGAGGACAACGTAATTTTTTTAATATAGATACCCTTAGATGCTGTAGGCTTTGCTTTACGCAAATCAGCCAATAACGCTTCTAGGTTTCCTTGAATAGCGGCAGCTTCAAAAGTCATTTTACCTAAGGTAGTATGAATGATACCTGACTTATCAGTACGATATCTAACTTGACCAGACTTAGCATTTTTGACAGCCGTAGCAACATCAGCAGTTACTGTGCCAACTTTAGGGTTAGGCATTAAACCTCTTGGGCCTAAGATCTGACCTAATTGACCAACAACGCGCATGGCATCAGGTGAGGCAATAACCACATCAAAGTTCATTTCGCCTTTTTTAACTAATTCAGCTAAATCTTCCATACCAACGATATCTGCACCTGCCGCTTTTGCAGCTTCTGCATTTGGACCTTGAGTAAATACAGCTACGCGAACAGTCTTACCTGTACCGTTTGGCAACACAGTTGCGCCACGAACATTTTGATCTGATTTACGTGGATCTACACCAAGATTAACGCTAATATCAATCGCTTCATTAAATTTTTCAGTTCCTAAATCCTTAAGGATTTGAACTGCTTCAGTAATAGAGTATTGCTTAGTTTTATCTACTTTACTCTTAACTAATTTTGCTTTCTTTGATAACTTAGCCATTATAATCCCTCAATATTCAGGCCCATGCTACGCGCACTACCTGCAATTGTTTTTACGGCTGCTTCAAGATTTGCAGCATTCAAATCTTCCATTTTTGTTTTAGCAATTTCTTCTAATTGCGCCAAAGTCACTGTGCCGACTTTTTTGGTATTAGGATTACTACTGCCACTCTTAATGCCAACTATTTTCTTAAGTAAGATAGAGGCTGGAGGTGTTTTAGTAATGAAGGTAAAGCTACGATCGCTATAAACTGTAATAACAACAGGCAAGGGCAAACCTTTTTCAACATCTGCAGTTTTTGCATTAAACGCTTTGCAAAACTCCATAATATTAACGCCACGTTGTCCTAATGCAGGACCTACTGGTGGACTCGGATTGGCTTCACCTGCTTTTACTTGCAGCTTAATATATGCCGTTATTTTTTTTGCCATTTTTTTACTCCTAATATGGGTGATAACGCCTTTCGGCTCCCCTAGACAAAAAAATCCCTGCCTTATTCAGACAGAGATCTATTTATTTTTTGCTAGAACCTTAGA
>CAMDOP010000120.1 GCA_945903675.1 Crenothrix polyspora | reverse complement strand
CAGTACTACGACTACTGAGAACAACCATACAGAGATGTGCTCTTGCTTAGCAAAGTACACACCTAAACATAGCACCGGCAGATGACCAAAAACCGTATATTTAATATTAAGGTGCTGTTCTATTAGGCCAACATTAAACTGGAGCTCTAGCAACACACCAAGTAAAGAAACGAAAACAAGAAACTTACTGCCATGTTTTTTATAATACTTTAAGAGCCAAGGAAAGAGGAGATAGACCTGAAAAATAAAGGGAATAAACCACCATGAGCCAACGGGCATCAATGCCTGTCCTGGCATAAAATTCGAAACCAGCAAAACCTTCCATAACAAACTATCCCAATAAACTATTTTGTCATCTGATAAGAATTCAGCTTTAAATAAAGCTAAGATAATATAAATGACTATACATAATAAAAAAGACAGATAAATTTTCTTAATCCAGTCTACTAGAAATTGACTCATAATAAACGGCTGTTGCTCGTATTTTCTGGTTAAGCCATAGCTACTAAAAAATATAAATACTTGCACACCGTAATGCCCAAAATAACTAAATAACATTCTTAACACATTTTCTGGGCTCACCTGTAAGGCGTGGTAATAATTCCAGAATATTGCGTCAGAAAAGCTAAATTCGTTTTCACCCATAACGGGCGTTAAATTATGATAAAAATTGTGCAAGGCTATCAACAAGATCCCCAGTCCCTTTAGGATAGTTGTTTGTTGTTTAGAAAAGTGTTGTATTTGTATAAACATGCTACGGGTATTTAACCTAAAAAGAGGCTATCGATTATAATAATGCTGTTAACTTACTAAAAAAACTAAACACGTTAAGCGGCTTTAATTAAATAGCCTCTTGGCTCAAGTGACTATTACTAACAAAAAAACACATAATGAATTCGGTCATATGACTTACGAAAAACAACCCTTTAGCCGACTTGATATGGTTTTCGCTCGCTTTCTTAGCGAACGTTCATTGCTAGACTCATCGCAAAAACAAGACTTTGAAAATCTAATGATGTCATTATCATTTGAACAAGGACAAGGACACAGCTGCATTCAAATAAATAAAGAGGAGCAAATATTAATTCTAGCTTCTGGACTGGCATTAACAAACACTAACAACCACAATGCTACGCCCGCACTGCCCCTTGTCATTGAACAAGATCGCTTATATCTTCATCGTTATTGGCATTATGAAAGTCGTTTAGCACTGCAACTATCTAAAATGACCCAAAAAAAGGTCAGCAATGAGCTAAAAACACCTACCGACTTAAGCACACTGTTTGATCGATATTTCGGCACCTCAGACACCATTGACTGGCAGCGTGCGGCAGCCATCATGGCTGTAAATCAAGCTTTCTGCATGATTACCGGTGGACCAGGGACAGGGAAAACAACCACCGTCGTCAAAATCCTAGCCCTATTACAAGAGTTATCAGATCAACCACTACTCATTGCTTTAGCAGCTCCCACAGGCAAAGCTGCAATGCGCCTACAAGAATCCATAGGCTTTAACAAAGCAGCATTACCTTGTATAGCTGCGATAAAGTCTGCAATACCTGAATCAGTAACAACCCTGCATCGCTTATTAGGAGCAAAGCCGCCATCGCCCTATTTTCGACATAATGCCAAACATCCCTTAGTTTATGATCTGGTTGTCGTTGATGAGGCCTCAATGGTTGATTTGGCATTAATGAGTAAATTAATAGATGCCTTAAAACCTGGAGCCAGACTGATACTACTAGGCGACAAAGATCAATTAGCCTCTGTAGAGTCAGGAGCAGTGCTGGCAGATCTTATTATGGCTTTACCACAGCAAACACTAGAACTACAAAAATCACATCGCTTTGATGAAAATATTAAAAATTTAGCGTTCGCTATTAATAACCAACAAGATAATGAGGCTTGGCAGCTATTAGAAGCTGGCAATAAAAATATTGCTCTATTAGAAACTGATTTAATCGACTATATCACTAAGCAACAAATAACATATTTACAACTCATTACTACTGGGGCTGAGTTTGGTGATATTTATAAAGCGTTCAATCGCTTTCAAGCCTTATGTGCAACCCGACTAGGAAAAAATGGTGTGTCCGACATTACACTAGCCGTAGAAAAATCACTATCTGAAATAAAGCTGATTCATTTATCAGGAGCATGGTATTCCGGCAGGCCAATAATGATCACAGAAAATAATGCCGCCTTACAACTTTACAATGGTGATATCGGAATTTGTTTGCGCGATAAGGAACAAGAAGATCAACTTCGGGTGTTTTTTCAACGAGCTGACGGTAGTATTAGAAAATACTTGCCGGCTCGCATTCCCCATTGTGAAACAGTTTTTGTCATGACTATACATAAAAGCCAAGGATCAGAATTTGAAGAAGTTCTAATTATATTGCCAGAAAACAGCAACCCAATATTAACGAAAGAACTACTTTATACTGCCATCACTAGAGCAAAAAAGACCATTAAATTGGTCGCTAATAAGTCTGTTTTTTCTAGTACAGTACGCCAAAGGGTGCAAAGAGTGACTGGCTTAGTCGATAAATTTACAACCACTCATTAACCATCGTATTAATAATTTCTTTGTACAGAAAACTTAGCCAATTGTATTAATGCCGTTTTATAGTCTGAATCCTCTAAAACACTCAGCGCATCAATCGCTTTTTCAGCTTCTTCATCGGCGCGTTGTTCTGTATAAGCAATAGCTTGGGTACTTTTTACTATGGCATAAACTTCATTAAAGACGTCACGATTGCCATTTTTAATCGCTTCAATAATAATCGAAGCCTCATGCTCAGTTCCGTTTTGAATAGCATAAATCAACGGTAAAGTAGGCTTGCCTTCGGCAAGATCATCACCAAGATTCTTACCTAGATCAACTTGGCTCGCCTTATAATCAAGAGCATCATCAATAAGCTGAAAAGCAATTCCTAAATGTTGTCCATATTGAGCTAAGCCTTCTTCTATTTCAGCTGAGACACCTGTTATTACAGCACTCAAACGTGTTGCCGCACTAAACAAGATAGCTGTTTTCCTTGCTACCACTTCTAAATATTTTGCTTCGGTAGTTTCAGGATTATTACAATTTAAAAGTTGTAATACCTCACCTTCAGCAATAGCTGTTGTTGTTTTTGATAAAATCTCCATAACCCGCATATTACCGGTACGGACCATCATTTCAAAAGCACTAGAATAGAGATAATCACCTACTAATACACTAGCAGCATTACCCCAAACAGCATTAGCTGATTCCTTACCCCGCCTAAGGTCAGACTCGTCAACCACATCATCATGCAACAAGGTTGCCGTATGAATAAATTCAATGACCGCAGCAAGCATTAAGTGATTGTCACTAACGCCACCTAATGCCTTGGCCGCAAGTAACAAAAGCATAGGGCGCAATCGTTTACCACCATTGCCGACAATATAGCGCCCCATCTGATTAATCAGAATAACATCTGAACTTAATTCATTAATGATGAGTTGATCGACAGCTATAGCATCGATTGCTGTTAATTGCTTGATCGAATCAAAATCAATCGTTGCAGGCGTATTCGTGGGCGATAGTGAGTGCGATACCATTGATTTAATACTGAATATGTAAGTTTAGGTTATTTTTCAAAGTGATAACTATAAATCATCATCTATTTAGGATATTATAACCCAATAGGAAGTTAACTGACCAAGCTATTAATAAAAGCACAGGCCTCTCAATAACATTTCCTTACTACTCTTAAGTTAAAACAACTTTAAATAAAAAATTTTATTGTTGACTAACTTATGCTTTAAAAATATAATCGTCTGTTCACTTTATAACAGATTAATGCTTGATGGAGCTTGCGCCGATGTATGCGGTAATTCAAACAGGTGGTAAACAGTACCGTGTAGAAGAAGGTACTTACTTAAAAATAGAAAAACTAGAGCTGGGCACAGGCGATAGCATTGAATTTGACAAAGTACTGATGATTCAAACAGATGATACTGTTAAAATCGGCTTGCCTTTTATTGAAGGCGGCAAAGTTACAGCGACTGTTTTGTCTCAAGGTAGACATGACAAGATCAAAATCATTAAATTCAGAAGACGTAAGCACCATATGAAACAAATGGGGCATCGTCAATACTATACAGAAATCCAGATTACTGGCATTTCTGCTTAATATTTTAGGAGTTAAAAATGGCTCATAAGAAGGCGGGTGGTAGTACTCGCAACGGTCGTGACTCTAATGCAAAACGCTTAGGTGTCAAACGCTACGGTGGCGAACTCGTAGCAGCAGGAAACATCATTGTACGTCAACGTGGAACTAAATTTCACGCCGGCGACAATGTAGGCTGTGGAAAAGATCATACCTTGTTTGCGACGGCAGAAGGTAGAGTCGTATTTCAAGTTAAAGGCCCTAAAGGCCGTAAATTTATCAGCATAGTTGCTGCGTAAATTTAAACTTCATTACAGCTTAAAATTTTGTAAACCGGGTTAACATTGTTTAATCTGGTGGCTTTAAAAAAGCTCCGTTATTGTTGACGGGGCTTTTTTTGTTTTTATTGGTTGGTTTTGTATGTGGCGCGTGTAAGTTATGAGATTTATTGACGAAGCAGAAGTTCGTGTAGAAGCAGGTGACGGTGGCAATGGCACTATTGGCTTTCGACGTGAAAAATATATCCCTTTTGGTGGACCAGATGGTGGAGACGGTGGAGACGGTGGCTGCGTTTATCTAATCGCCGTTGAAAACGTCAATACACTCGTGGATTTTAGATATCATGCCGTGCATAGAGCCCAACGCGGACAAAATGGCATGAGCCGGAATTGTACAGGGAAAAAAGGTGATGACTGCTATGTGCCCGTTCCTTTAGGTACACAAGTTTCCGAAAAAGATACCGGCGAGATCATTGGCGATCTTACCAAGGTTGGCGAAACACTACTCGTTGCTAAAGGTGGTTTTCACGGCTTAGGCAACACCCGCTTTAAAAGCAGCATTAACAGAGCCCCTCAAAAAGCTAGCAAAGGAAGCGAAGGCGAGCATCGCATTCTCCTTTTAGAACTTACTCTAATCGCTGATGTTGGTTTATTAGGCATGCCAAATGCTGGCAAATCCAGCTTAATACGCTCCGTTTCATCAGCCACACCTAAAGTAGCAGACTATCCATTTACCACCTTACATCCAAACCTTGGTGTGGTAAGGGTCGATGACTTACGTAGCTTCGTGATTGCTGACATACCTGGCGTTATTGAAGGTGCTGCAGAAGGCGCAGGTTTAGGCTTACAATTTCTTAAACATCTATCTCGCACAGGATTACTACTCCATTTAATTGACGTAGTACCTTATGAAAGCATGGATACCCCAGTACAAGCAGCTAAAAAAATCATTCATGAAATCGGAAAATGGAGCGATGATTTAGCCAACAAACCCCGCTGGCTAATTCTCAACAAAATTGACCGGCTACCTTATGATGAAACAGAAGAGCTCTGCCAAGCGATTGTTGATGAATTAGAATGGAAAGGCCCAGTTTTTAAAATTGCAGCTATTAATGGTGACGGAACAAAAGCCCTAATGTTTGCCATCATGAACTTTTTAGAAGAACAACGGCGGAATAAAAGTGAGCAGGAATGAGTTTACAAAAGTTAAACGAGTTGTTGTAAAAATAGGCAGCTCTTTATTAACCAAGGGAGGACTTGGGCTAGATAAAATAGCCATATCCTCTTGGGTTAATCAAATGGCTGAACTAAGACATCAATCTATTGATGTCATTCTAGTTTCTTCAGGATCAGTCGCTGAAGGCATGAGTCGCTTGGGCTTAAAAACGAGACCAAAAACTCTACACGAACTTCAGGCAGCAGCATCCGTTGGGCAAATGGGCCTAGTGCGTGTATTTGATGACAACTTCCAACAACATGGCTTACATGCCGCGCAAGTATTACTAACACATGACGACCTATCAAATCGGCAACGTTATTTAAATGCCCGCAGCACTTTATTAACACTATTAAAATTTGGAGTTGTTCCGGTTATTAATGAAAATGATGCCGTAGCTACCGAAGAAATCCGCTTTGGCGACAATGATACCTTAGCAGCCTTAGTAGCTAATTTAGTTGAAGCCGAATTACTTATTATTCTTACTGACCAAAAAGGCTTATTTACTGGCGACCCAAGCCTATACCCTGACGCACAGTTAATATCTGAAATTAGCGTAAACGATGCTCGCTTAGAAACAATGGCGGGCGATAGTCGTAGCGGACTTGGCCGTGGAGGAATGTCTACTAAAGTAAGCGCCGCACGCTTAGCCTCTCGCTCAGGAGCAGCCACAGTGGTCGCAGCAGGCGCTGAAGACAATGTTATTACAGCAGTTATATCAGGTAGCAATCTAGGCACTTATTTCTTACCTGACATAGAGCCACTAGTGGCTAGAAAACGTTGGTTAGCCGCACAATTACAAGTCAAAGGACAGCTAATACTCGATGCTGGAGCAGTTAAAGTATTAAAAAGTGATGGTAAAAGTTTATTGGCTGTTGGCGTCAAAACCATCACTGGACACTTTGAACGTGGCGAACTAGTATCCTGCAAAGATGAAGCAGGAATGGAGATTGCACGTGGACTCATCAACTATGGTAATACAGAAGCCGAACTTATCGCCGGTAAAAACAGCACTGAATTCGAAAGTATACTAGGTTATGCCGATGATGCAGAAATGATACACAGAGACAACCTAGTGTTGATTTAGGTTTTTATAATAAACTAAGATTTTGTAATAAGACTATTATTAATTAAGAAGAGATAAAATTGGCTTTATGCTCAAGTAAATCAAACATCACAAACTTAATAAAGAGCTGAGTATTATGGAATCAACTGAACAAATTCATTCAGCACAATTTCTAGATCATCAATTACAAGAGATCTTCAGCTTATTGGAAAAACAAAGTATAGAAAGAAACTTAATACAGCGTGGACCCTCAGTAAACTTCGAACTTATTGCAGCCATGCTGCAAAATCAACATCAAAGTCGTCTACAAGAAAAACTTATACCGCTTCATCCTGCCGATTGTGCATTTATTTTAGAATCATTACCATTAGATGAACGCCAAATCGTATGGAATGCCATCAAGTCATGTCATGATGGGCAAATATTACTGGAAGTCTCCGACGCCGTCAGACAAACACTCATATCAGGCATGGCAGCAGAAGAACTCGCCACTGTCGCAGGTAAATTAAATACAGATGAAATAGCGGATATAGCCGCCAATCTCCCTAAAAGAACCATGTTGAAGATTCTTCGTTCTTTAAACAGCGAGGATCGTCAACATTTAAACGAGATCTTATCCTATCAGGAAACACAAGTTGGCGCCTTAATGGATTTTGGCATGATTACTATCCGCAACGACCTCACTCTTAAAGCAATCATAGCTTACATACGCAGATTAGGTAAATTACCTAGCCACACCGATAAGCTATTTGTTGTCGATCAAAAAAACATTGTGCAAGGCATCTTACCGCTACAAAGATTATTAACCCACCTTCCTTCCCAACAAGTGGCTGAAGTAATGATTACTGACTTTGTTAGATTTCAAATTAATGAAGAAACAGCAGAAGCTGCGCGTGCTTTCGAACGATATAATCTTATTTCAGCTCCCGTAGTAGATAATCAAGGCAAACTACAAGGCCGTTTGTGCGTAGACCATATACTCGACTATATCCGAGAGAAATCAGATGAAGACTTACTAAGTCAAGCAGGTGTTGGAGAAGAAGAAGACCTGTTCTCTAGTGTTTGGAAAAGCGCAAGAAACCGTTGGGGCTGGCTTTTAATAAATATTGCCACAGCCTTTATATCAACACGCATTATTGGGGTATTCGAAGACATCATATTGGAATTAGTGGCGCTAGCCTCATTAATGCCAATAATTGCAGCAATGGGCGGCAATACAGGCAATCAAACAAGCATGTTAATAATACGATCACTAGCATTAGGTCAAGTAACTCCTTCTAATGTTGGCCGTTTGATAAAAAAAGAACTTAAACTCGCAATAATTAATGGAGTTTTTATTGGTTTAATCATGGCATTATTAAGTCTACTACTTTACCAAAACCTAGCACTATCAGTTGTGATGGCAACATCTATGTTTATAAACCTACTTGTAGCAGTAATTTTTGGCCTCGGCATACCCTTATTACGCCATAAATTCGGCAAAGATCCTGCCGTAGGTACCAGCGTTATATTGACCGCCGTTACCGACTCAATGGGCTTCTTTATCTTTTTAGGGCTAGCCAGTATATTTCTAATTAAATAGTTCTTCGATATGCATAATCAAAAACTATTTAAACCATTCTTTAGCTTCTTGCCTTTAAATAAAGAGGTGATACACTTAGGCCTTATTAATAAGCAGATCCCAAAAGAATTAGCTTACTTTATAGCTCTTACAATAATTACTACATCAAAAACATAACCCTATGAAAAAGTACAAAAACTTACTGTTTATCCTTGCATTTATTGCCCTACTTTTAAGCCAATATAAATTAGTTATGCCATTTATGTACAAAATAGCCGCATCTGATCTGTTTCTAGTCGACAGTAAAGACCAAGCCAGCCAATTACCAATATCTACAACTCTGACTGCAATTGCATACATGCATTGCAATCACACTATTAAATCAGAACTCGGTTCCGAGGCTGTCGTTAGTTTTCCAGAAAAACCTTTAAATGCATGGTCTATGGGCAATTATGATTACCTTATACATGGTGAATACGGCATTACAAACCAAAACTCAACAGCTACATCCAAAAACTACACTTGCCGAATAGCCTACAAAAACGGTGACGATCAAGAAGGCATACTAGATTATGATAATTGGTCCATAGTCGGCTTATCTGGCCTAGAAAATTAATAAACCTAATAAGTTATATTGAGCGGTTGTTAAATGTCTGATGCAACATTCTATATCCAGTATTTTAATTAAAAGAACCGCTTAATTTCACATACTTATTTATTTCAATAAATTCCTCCTTAAATTTCTACAACGATGGAAGTCACATTTTTGTATTTAATATCAGCAACAGTCATTTGTACGGTAAATAAGGATAACTGACAAAAGCATCGACAGTCGACCACTAACAAAATTTAAACAATAGCTAACTATGCAAGCTTATTGT
>CAMDOP010000119.1 GCA_945903675.1 Crenothrix polyspora | reverse complement strand
AATTTCGTCAACGACGCCGGTTAATAGCTGGCCAATAACCTCCACCTGTACCTTAACACTCATACCCACTTTAAGCTGAGCGGAGCAACGATCAGAAACGGCCACCTCCAGACGTAAATCATCCGGTTTAAGAAAAGTGATGATAGGCTGATTCGGCAAACTCATGTCGCCTGGCTCTTGCAAACGCTCACCCACCACACCATCAAAAGGTGCATAGAGTATATGCTCGCCTTGCAGTACTTTACTTTGCCTTGCGTTTTCTGCAGCCTGATTAGCTAAAGCTTGGGCTGACTTTGCTTGTGCAAGAACAGCATCATAATTTTGCTTAGTAACGGCCTGCTTATTATATAAATCAATGATGCGCGCTTCTTCTGTTTTAGCTAACCCAGCTTGAGCTTGGGCGGCATGAAAGCTTGCATTGGCAGCATTGTAAGCTGCGGCTAACTCACGATCATCCAGCTTGGCAATGACAGCCCCTTTTTTTAAGCGGTCACCTGAATGAACAGGCAGTTCGATGATGCGGGCGTTCAATTTGGGCGAAATCTTTACTGCCAACCTCGAACGTACCGTACCCTGCCAAGATAAAAAATTTGCTTCCAACTGGTTACTGACTGTCATGGTTTTAGCATGACCAGGTAGAGCTATGCCTTTAACATCTGTATTGCCGGCTTCTGTTTTTTTGTCACCGCCGAGCACACCGAGGGCGAACAAAATCACTAATATTAAGGTGCTAATCGCCGCAACAGTTATCAAGCCTTTGGGTAGTCGTGAAATTGAATGCTTATCCATGATATATAAATCCTGTTATTGCCAAAAACCGATGGCTTGTTTAAGTTCTGCATCAAAACGCAAGGCATCGTAGCGGCTGCTAATTTGCCTAGTCTGCGCTTTATCACGAGCGACTTCTGCATCAATATAACGAGTGACAGTTACCACGCCGGCCTGATGTTGTTCTTTGACTAAGCGCAACGCTTCTTCGGAAGCTTGTACGGCCAAGGCACTGATTCGAGCACGACTTAAGGCTTCTTGTAATCTAAGCTCTGCCGTTTTTAGTTGATTTTCGATACGCAAACGCGTTTGCCTAGCCGTTTCATTGGCCATGGTCAGCTCGTGCTGCGCTTTTTTAAGCTTTTCTTGGCTAGCAAAACCAGTAAAAATATCCATTTCTACCATCACCCCAGCGGTGAGATTATCTTGATTACTGTTGTAAGTCAGATTGTTACTATCAGAGCCATAATTAACAAAGGCATCAGCTTTTGGCAAGTGCGCACCTTTAGCGGCAGCGACTTGTTTTTCTGCTATCAGCACCTTTTTTTCAGCAGCCTTTAATTCCGGATGACTGCTCAGCGCTTTAGCTAATAAGTCATTGTAGCCTTCTGGCGATTTAGGTAACTGGGATTCCAAGGCAACATTAATAGCAAAGGCATCAGTAACCGACAAGCCCAATAAGGTTTTCAACATATTGTGCGCAATTTCTATAGCGTTGGCGGCTTGACTATCGGCCTCTTGAGCTTCAGCTAATTGTACTTCTAAAGAGAGTAAATCAGACTTAAGCAAAGCCCCGGCATTGAAACGCGCCCTAGATTGCTCTAGTTCGCTTTGTACCGCCTCAATAGTGCGTAGACTCATTTTGTGGCTATCAATCGCAGCTAGCTCGCCATAAAAAGCGGCGGTGACATTACTTAGCAAACGATTACGAGTCGCAGATTTTTCTAACTCAGAGTTTTCTATACCTAATTGCGCAGCCTGACTTTGGTAATAATCTTGCCCGCCACGAAATAAAGAATAACTAGCGGTTACTTGAGGGCGATAGTCTTCAACAAAACCAGGATGATTAAAATCAGTACCCGCCATATTTAAGCGCCGCTGTGCAATTAACATGGCAAAAGCCTGAGCCGGATTATTAGTGTACTGATAAGACAGACTGGTTTTAATTTGCGGGTAAAAAATAGCTAAAGCTTGCCCCAACTGTGCATCGGCTTGATCTATACGCGCCTGCATGATACTGAGCTCTGGATTATTAGCTAGCGCGGCATCAATTGTTTGAGCAAGCGTATTAAGAGCCGGATGAGTGTCAGTGTCAGCATGAGCTACGTTATTCAACACAAGCAATAAGCTGCATGCCGTCAAAAGAATCCTATCAGGTAATGATCTCATTTAAGATTTAGCCCTTTTTAAAAGGAATATACTGGTTCCCAAGCTGAAGCTTGGGAATCCACTTACGAAGCTCTAGCTTCGCGAGACTGGAAGCTAGAGCTTCTAGCATCGAGTTCCCAAGCTGGAGCTTGGGAACTAGGAGCTTGGGAACTTGCATCTTGGGAGCTAGCATCGAGGCCAACGTTACAACAACGGCGCCAGCGCCTATGATTACAATCTTTGCCATGTTAATACTTCAGTGAGGATAAATTTGAATATGATCGTCGGTTAGCGGCAATGACTTTCTTTGATGCCTAGTTTTTTTAGCATTATTTCCATGGGACAAAATTGGCTAAAGCCGCTCTGAAACAAATTAATGCCAACAAAGACAGTAAACCAAAGCCAGTGGCTATTTAGAAACAATGGACTCTCTTGTACACCCAGACTTAAAGACAACAAAATAAAAAATCCGGCGACAATTCTAACAATACGTTCTGTGGTCATAACAACAGCCTTATTAGTTATTTAAGCAATTTACTATTAACAATAGGGTATCAGGATAATTAAACTCAGTTTTTTAATTGAGTAATTATTACATTAAATTCATATACTTACGCTTGATCTAAATCAAGTCGTAAGTAAGTAAGTAAGTAAGTAAGTAAGTAAAATAACTCACCAGAACAGCACCCAACCTTTTATCTTTCTGCTTTTATAAAAAGCAAATTACATGCCAGTTTTATTTTAAAGCCAAGCTATTGTTTATTATAAAATTCGTTATTTTATTAAGATCCTTCTTGTTTCAAAGAGAGGTCATGATACGTTGCACAGCGCTATTGAAACACCCTTATAAGCGTCAATACACGGCATCAATTCGGTAGGAAAATACTAATATATAGGGTCATATAGCTTCCTGCCGCTACGGTAGTTGTATATGTGCGCTAGATGAGGACGATAGTAAAACCTACGCCAATTGTTCAGTTGCAAAAAGTGCTTGTTTAGAAAGCTTGGTTATGAAATAATTTAAAAACTTACCTTTATTACTAGATAAATTCGGCCTTAACAATTTATTTTTCTACCATATCAATGAGTACGTAGCCATAATTATTAGACTTACTCTCTAGTCAGCCTTAACGTACAACTATAGCCTCTACTTCTTTAACTACACCGTCACTTTGCCCTACTACTCGCTGTGTTTTTCCTACAACTGAGGCAGTTGTAGGAAAAACTGGCCGGATAGTTAAACCAACACCGGGTATTGTTCGGACAGTAGCCTGAGTATGCGAATGAGTAGCGCTGATAGTGTTAAAAGTCGACCGAGTAGTTGAAAGACTACATCCGATAGTCCCAAAAGAACACCAGAACTATGTAACAGTAGTGCCGATAGACCGAAAAACCGACTTAATCGTTATTACAACAGTTTAGCTTGTGGCAATAACTCATTAACATCGTCACTTTTAAATGAAGTTTTATCATCCACCCTCACTTTATAGGTAATACCATGAGCAAACCCAACGTACTCATAAATTTTGTTTATAATTCTGTGTCAGAAAAAGTCATCTTCTATCGAAATGTGAATGACAAACTTTTTGGCAATGTGCTTTATCCCACGCCTGATGTGACTGAGGTCGATGCAAAAGCCGCTGTTGATGCCTTCGAAGCTGCGATTTTGACGGCTGCAGATGGGGGACATACGGCTGTTTCGGCAATGCATGATGCAGAAAAAAAAGCCGATGAAGTTTATAGAAAATTAGCTAACTATGTAGATCGCACCGCTGCAGGTGATGAAACCAGCTTATTAAGCAGTGGCTTTCAAATCTCTAAAAAACATGCAATGGCACCTAAACCAGCTTTAGCCGCTTTTAATGGAGAGCATCCAGGTGAAGTTAAATTAGTGGCTAAAGCTATTGATAGGGCAGCGACGTATCATTGGGAAATGTCTTCTGATGCCAAGCCTGGAGTGCCCGCTGTTTGGGTTTACATTGGTAGTAGTACACGCGCCACTTATGTGGTGAAAAACTTACCCGTTAAGACGAGTTGTGATTTTCGCTTCTGTGTTATAACACCTGATGGTACTAGCGATTATTGTGCGCCCGTAACAATAATCATTGTTTAGCTTAAGATGACAAACTGCGCTTATCCTAGGATAAGCGCAGGACATTCGATCTAATGTAGTCGCTGTGATACGCTATGCAACACAATGAAACATACCGATCATCTCCTCATGAACCAATCCTCAGACTATTTCAAGCACTGGTTAACACGACTAGGCCCTGATCAAGTTATCGACACAATCACTGATTTAATAGGTAATGCAGCCGTTCTTGCCGTCGATATTAACGGCACTATAATATTTTGGAGTAAAGGCGCGGAGAAATTATTTGGTTGGTCAGCATCTGAGGTGCTTGATAAACCCTGTATTGAAATATTTAACAGCGCTGATGCATCAAATCCATGTCATGTGACCAATCAAGCTATTATTAAAGCGCACCCAGTCAATCTACACAAAAAAGATGGCGTAGTTATAAACTGCTACCGATCTCTACACACTTTTGTCGATGCTAAAGGCCAGTTCGCAGGCGCACTAGAATTTCTACAGCCACAAAACACATTCAGCCCCATCATCGGCAAACAGGATGATATCACTAGCTTTCATGGTATTTTGACGCAAGATCCTATCATGCAAGAATCTATCAAACTCATACGAAATGTCTCTGAAACCGAAGCCACCGTACTCATTCGTGGAGAATCTGGTACAGGCAAAGAGTTAGTGGCTCAGGCCTTACATTTAGAAAGCCTGCGCCGCGACCAGCACTTTCTGGCTATTAACTGTGCAGCGCTTAGCCCAAACTTATTGGAAAGCGAATTATTTGGTCATGTTAAAGGTGCTTTTACTGGCGCTATAAACAATCATGCCGGCTTATTTCAACGTGCTAATGGCGGCACCCTCTTCCTTGATGAAGTAGCCGAACTGCCACTAGAACTGCAATCAAAGTTACTACGTGTGCTTCAAGAACAAAGCTTTATACCTGTAGGTGGCCATGAAGCCGTTAAGGTCGATGTGCGTATTATCGCCGCCACTCACCGTTCCTTACGTGATGAAGTCAAAGCTGGTCGCTTTAGAGAAGATTTAATGTACCGCCTACGCGTGGTACCGGTGTTTCTGCCGCCACTTAGAGATAGACGCTTGGATGTCAACTTACTACTTTGGCACCGCATTAACATACACAATCTAAACAGTCGCCGTCACATTGACAGTATCGCCCCAGATGCCATGCGCTGCTTGTTAGATTATCAATGGCCGGGCAATGTCCGTGAATTGAACAATGTCATCGAATATGCCTATGCTGTAGGCCGCGGTAATGAGTTATGTGTACAGGATTTACCCCCAGAATTTAGGGAATCCTTTTTGTTATCAACAACAAATCCCCTCTCGCCACCCAAACGACCTAAACACCAAAATGAAGCAGAACTTATCCGCGTAGCCTTGGAGATGTCTGGTGGGCATTTAGAAGCAGCTGCACAGTATGCTGGAATGAGCCGAGCAACCTTTTGGCGTAAACGGAAAAAATATAAAATAGAAACTTAGGTCACTAACTAATGTTACGCAGTAACGTTGTTTTATTCTCGTTACTGCGTAACATCAAATAGTAGGTGTCAGCAAATACACTTTCTCTGTTAAACAGCTTAATCCTCGACTTCTAAATGAGGGGTAATTATCTAGTGCATCTTGACTCAACAATAGTTTGATTTCATAACGATCCCCATAGAGTTCATGAATTTCAGCTTCATGGACCGCAAAGGGTGGACCATCCATTTTTGATTGATCATATTCAAAGGCAATGAGTAAAATTTTTGCTTTCTCAGACAAAATATTTTTTAAGTGTTGAGCATACTTCTGACGAAGACTAATAGGTAAGGCAACCAATGCTGCCCTATCAAAAACACCTGCTACGTCTAATAGCTGATGTGCTGTTAGGTTGAAAAAATCATCTTGCAAAATAGTTAAATGTTCTGACTCCCAAATTTGTAAGTCATTTTGATATCGACTATTAAAGGTTAGGTTATTTTCGACAAAAAAATCGAGTATCGCAATAGCACTGATTTCTATGCCAAGTACATGATGACCTTGCTGACGTAACCATAAAAGATCGAGACTCTTACCACACAGCGGTAGGAATACTTGAGATTGATCCTCAGCGTTTAATTGTTTCCAAAAAGAGCTAAGGTGACCATTGATTTCATGTTGATGAAATCCAATTTTGTTTTGCTTCCAGCTTTCAAGCCAATAATCTGTGTTCATAGAAGTGATAGTATGAGTTAATTTAATAAAATAAAACCGTTTATTACTTAATCACTGATGTTACATCAGTAACGTTGTTTTACTCTCGTTTACCGCGCCGAGCACCGCAGGTTTTGTTGGGATTAGCCCGAAGGGGCGCGGCATGGATGCCGCGCGTCGGTAGGAGGGCAGGAAGCCCTCTCTACCGACCCCCGACAAAATCGAGGAGCGCAGGATCCAGCTGCAACCGAGCCGCCTTTTCTTTGGATACTTTCTTTTGGCGGAGCAAAAGAAAGTATCTCGCTCTCGGGTGCGATTACCCGATTAACTCATCGTCGCGATAGCGATCTCATTATATTTTTTTTATAAACCGTTGAATGGCTGCGTAAGATCAGTAATTAAACAAGGTTATTTAACATACTAAATGCGTCATATGCCACACTTTATTAAAAAAATACTCACCCGATAATAACCGCATATGTAGTAATGACAATGTTCTTAAGTTTTGGCATGAAATGTGTAATACATTTAGTGAACTGTTTTGTTCAAACTATTTGTAGAGGATATAAATGAGTAAATATATGTTATTGCTGGGAATATTTTATTTAGGGATTGGCACTGCAGCCGAACTTGAGTCTTCTGATAAATCCACCGTAGAATCCAATCAGAAAAAAGAACGCATAAAAAACATAGAGGAACCGGTTGTTTTGGATACGATAACCATCAAAGCCCAAAAAGCCAATGTCGACCAACCGTTCGGCAGTTATCTCGTACCTTCCGAAATAGCTCTCGCCAGAACGGCGGCCAGCGATACCGCGCAAATGCTGCAATACACGCCTGGCCTCAGTTTTTCGGGTGGTGGTGGCATTTCTAGCCGCCCCATCATCCACGGTATGGCCGATGATCGTTTGAGAATCCAAGTCGACGGCATGAATTTGATTTCGGCTTGCGCTAACCATATGAATCCAGCTCTCTCTTATGTCGCGCCCTCCAGTGTATTAAGCGCCCAAGTGCTAGCTGGCATCACGCCAGTTAGCATGGGTGGCGATAGTATTGGTGGCACAATTCGTGTTAACTCTGCTGATCCCGAATTTTCTCAAGATGGCAAGAAACCCTTGATAAAGGGTCAGGCTTCAAGCTTTTATCGTAGCAATGGTGATGCGTTTGGTGCTAATGTCTCCACCTCCATAGCCAACGAACACGCTGAACTTAAGTACACGGGCTCAACCATGCAGTCCCGTAATTACAAAGCCGGAGGTAATTTCACCACCAGAAATAAAATAAACGGCAATGATGTAGTGGGCTCGTCATCTTATAAGTCTGAAAATCAATCGGTTTCTCTGGCCTTGCATAACGTCAACCATCTTGCCGTCATCAAAATGGGACTGCAAAATATCCCTTACCAAGCCTTCCCCAATGTGCGCATGGACATGACCGGAGATGATAGTTGGTTTGCAAATATTTTTACTAAAAGCCGTTTCCAATGGGGTAATCTGGAAACCCGCGCCTATCACGAAGATGCCCAACACAAAATGAATTTCCTGTCGGATAAAATCCTCAGCGCTCCTACTATGATGCCTAATATGCCTATGGCTACGCATGGTATCAATGAAGGCCTATCGGTTAAAGCCAACATTGACATTACCGATAAGCATTTACTCACTCTTGGTAGTGAGTATCAGCGTTATCGTTTAAGCGATTGGTGGAATCCGATCGGCTCCGATATAACAAAAGGGATGCAAGGTCCGGCTCCCTATTGGAATATTAATGAAGGAAGGCGGGACCGCATTGATTTTTTTAGTGAATGGGAGGGGCGCTGGAATCGGCAATGGCTGACTCAACTCGGTGTCCGCGCTGGCATTGTGGAAATGTATGCAGGTAATGTCATGGACTATGGCAAACTCACGCCAGATGCAGTCATGTTCAATAACCAAAACCGCAAACAATCCGACGTCAATATCGATTGGACGGCATTAACGCGCTATACCTACAACGACATGCAGACTTATGAGCTGGGGGTGGCCAGAAAAACCCGCTCACCCAACCTTTACGAACGCTTCGCGTGGTCACGTGCTGGCACGGGGATGAGCATGCCTATGAACATGTATATGAACAATTGGGTGGGTGATGGTAATGGCTATGTAGGCAACATTAACCTTCAGCCGGAAGTCGCCCACACTGTCAGCGCTACCGCTAATTGGCATGATGCCGATCAGTATGACTGGGAAACCAAGATCACGCCCTTCTATACCAGCGTCAATAATTATATCGATGCCGGTCTTTGCCAAACAGCCGCTAATGGCTCTAAATGCACCAGCCCCGTATCCGGAGGTTTTAACTTACTGCAAATGGGCAACTATGATGCACATCTTTTCGGCGTCGATGTTTCCGGGTCTAAACTATTATGGGACAACAGCAATTACGGTAGCTTCATCGGTAAAACCGTTTTAAATTATGTCAGAGGGGAAAACGAAACCAACGGTGGCAACCTGTATCAGCAGATGCCATTCAATACCATCGTAGCGCTTGAGCATCGACGCGGCGGCTGGGGCAACACCCTCGAAACACTCATAGTCGCGCCTAAGACAGACGTGCAAGCCGTCCGCCTTGAACCTAAAACAGATGGTTACGCACTGCTCAACCTGCGCAGCAGTTATAGTTGGAAACATTTACGTATCGATGCCGGTATAAACAATCTACTCGATAAGAATTATTCCCTGCCTTTAGGCGGTACTTATATGGGAGAAAAAGCCTATGCTGCGGGGACTGCTGTTCCAGGCATGGGGCGTTCATTCAATGTCGG
>CAMDOP010000118.1 GCA_945903675.1 Crenothrix polyspora | reverse complement strand
TTAGTATCGAGTTCATTTAAATCATTACCATATAAATTAACGACCACTGGCGCTGTATAACCAGAAATGGTTTCATCGATACGTTCCGTTAAAAATGTATTAGCCTCATAAAGGATGCCGGGGAATTGACTCAGCTTTTCCCTTAATTGCTCAAGTACCTGCTGCTGCTCTGCGCCCGATAAAGGCGCTAAGCGCACCTCATATTCACTGTAATGACTACCATAGGTATCTGCACCACGCTGTGCGCGTCCTGCCCATTGTGATACAGACTGTACACCAGAAATTGTCTTAAACTGTTGTGTTAACTGACTACCAATTCTTAATGATTCTTGTAAGGATGTGCCCGGCAAACTAGACGTATGCACAATGTAATGACCTTCACGCAATTCAGGTAAAAACTTACTATCAAGATTAGAAAAGGTCACTAGGCTTAACAGGCAGATAATCAAACTAGTCAGCATCAATTTATGCGCATGATCGAAAACGAAATCTAACAGTTTTTTATATAACGGTTTGAGATACCTGATTAACGGTGGATCTTGCGTATTATTTAAATTATGACCCAATAAAATGAAGCATAATGCAGGGGTCAAAGTCAGTGCCACCAGTAATGAAACTAAAATAGCTAAAATGTAGGAATAACCCAAAGGTGCAAATAATCGTCCAGCCACGCCAGTCAAAGTTAATAGAGGTACAAATGCGAGCGCAACAATAAAGCTGGCATAGACCACGGAGCTACGAACTTCTAAAGAAGCTTGGTAAACCACTGTAGCAATGGGCATAGGCTTAGAGAGCATGCCGTTTTCACGGATACGCCGAAAAATATTTTCGGTATCAATAATGGCATCATCAACGACTTCACCCAAAGCAATTGCCAAGCCTCCTAATACCATAATATTTAGATTAACACCGGTTTCTAGCAAGACGATGACAGCCCCTAAGAGAGAAACAGGTATCGCTAAGGCTGAAATAAATGCAGTACGCAAATTATATAAAAACAAGTACAAAATGATTAAAACGAATAAGCCACCAATCAGTAAATGCCCTGATAAATTAGTTAATGATCTTTCTATATAGTCGGCTGGACGGAATAAGTGTTGAAAAAAGGTAATGGCTTCATGTTTAAAGAGTGGTTCAAATTCTTTTAAGGCGAGCTCAACTTGTCTTGATACGGTTAAGGTATTAGCGCCATATTGACCAATAATCATCAAAACAATGCCTGGTTTACCCTCAATTTGAGCAGCGCCTATCGGTGGTTCAGGCGCATATTGCAAGGTTGTAACTTCCCCCAAGGTAATATTTCGACCTTGTTCTCGCTTAACAATAATCTTTGCGAATTGTTCTGGCGTAGTGGGTAGGCCTGAAACTTGTAAGATAAAGCGTTGATTTTCATTTTCAATAAAGCCACCACCTTGAATAACAGCGGCCTGAGAGGCTGCTTGAATAATATCTTCAATAGCGAGATTAAATCGATTTAACTGTATAGGATCGACCTGTATTTGTAACTGTGTCACGGCACCACCAAACACATTGACATCAGCAACACCGGGGACCGTCATTAATCGTGGCACGATGGTCCAATCAACCAAGCTCCTTAAAGCCATTAAATCTTTAGTGTCGGAATTTAAACCTATAGTTAAGACAGTGGATGAAGATGAGGATAAAGGGATAGCAAGTGGCTTAATACCGACTGGCAAATGAGTCGCCAAACCGGTTAATCTTTCGTTAATCAGTTGACGATTACGATAAATATCGGTCTTTTCATTAAACGTCGCCGTAACGATAGATAAGCCCTGTATAGATTCTGAGCGCACTGACTCTAAACCTACCAAGCCACCGATGGATACTTCAATCTGCCGAGTAACTAATAATTCAACTTGTTCAGATGAAAGGCCAGGGGATTCACTCTGAATGATGACCCGCTTAGGTGCAAATTCAGGAAAAATATCTAATCCAGCGGTAGTGAACCTATAACTACCGTAGATCAATACCAATAAGGCCAGAGCAATGACTACGCCGTAAAAACGGATAGAAAGCCGGATTAAATGACTGAGCATGGGTGTATTAAAGCGATACCTTAACTTCGTAGCCAGAATACTTACGTATATTAATAACGCCCGTATCTAGCAATAAATACTGGCCTTTAATGCCATGCAATATACCCTGCACTTCAGGCTCTTTATCTAAATTTAAGGATTTAATCTTAACGGGGTAGTGATCGACGGGGAATAGTATATCTACCACTGGCTCTTCTGGTAAAAAGCTTATGCAAGGCTGGCCAAAGCGCTGAATAATTTCATCTAGCTCGGTCTTACAAAGCTTTACTAATTGATCTCTTTTTTCTGCTAAATCGATAGGCTGCACATGGTTTTTAAGCATTTGTTGCCAACTGGTTTTATCACTGACATGCTTAGCAATCACCACTTCAATTAAGCCAGAGATATAGCGCGATTGAACGCTAAATATAGGCAATGCTTGTATGGCACCTTGATCTATCCAACGGGTTGGTATTTGTGTTTGTCGGGTAATACCGACTTTAATGCCGCTAGAATTAGCCAAATAAACGGTATGCGGCTTTAGGCAAAAAGCCTCGCCCCATGCTGGGTCTCTACAAGTACCTGCAGCATAATGGCAAGTTTCAGGCTTCATGATACACATATCACATTCAGCCAAAGAGATAAAACAAGGATAACAATAGCCTTGATTAAAGCCCTTTTTAATCGATCGATTGCAATTTACACAAAAAATACGCCCGGTATAAGTAAATTTTAAAGACTTACCTATTAAGGGGTTTAAGGCTAAACGTTGCTCACCGACGACGAGTTCATATTGCACAGGACTGTCTAAACGAACCTGCATTTTTGATAATATTCCCTGCACTATTTCTTCCTATTAATCCATTAAACTCATCAGTTTGCTAACCAATTCTGCGGCTTTAAATAACGCTCATAAAGCTTAGCTTCTGGACTGTCAGGCTCTGGCTGCCAATTGTATTTCCAACGAGCTTCTGGCGGCATAGACATTAAGATAGATTCAGTACGGCCACCAGATTGCAAGCCAAACAAAGTGCCGCGATCATAAACTAAGTTAAATTCTACATAGCGCCCTCTACGATACAATTGGAAGTCTCGTTCTCTTTCACCGTAAGGCATGTCTTTTCGTTTCTCTACGATGGGCAAATAGGCATCAATATAATGATCGCCAACGCTTTGCATAAAAGCAAAACAGCGCTCAAAAGACCACTCATTCAAATCATCAAAAAACAAACCGCCCACGCCTCGGGTTTCTTCTCTATGAGGCAAATAAAAATATTCATCACACCATTGCTTATAGGTTGCATAAATATCGTCACCAAAAGGAAGGCAAGCCTTCTTGGCCGTTTGATGCCAATGCATGACATCTTCTTCAAAGGGATAGAAAGGTGTTAAATCAAAACCACCACCAAACCACCAAATAGCCGGTGAGCCGGGTTTTTCTGCAATCAGAAAGCGCACATTGGCATGAGAAGTAGGCACATAAGGATTTTTTGGATGGATAACTAATGACACGCCCATCGCATGAAACTGTCGATTAGCTAATTCAGGTCTTTTTGCCGTTGCAGAGGCAGGCAAACTAATGCCGCGTACATAAGAAAAATTAACACCACCTTGCTCGATAACCTGACCATTTTCTATGACACGACTGCGACCACCGCCGCCTTCAGCTCGATCCCAGATATCTTCAATAAAACTAGCTTCAGGCTCTACACTCTCTAAAGCCTTACAAATTTGATCTTGTAAATTGAGTAGATAGTTTTTTACTTTAGTAATGTCATCAGTGTTCATAGTTCTAGGGTCGTATTTAATGTTATTTCTTCAACTACAAAATTACAGGACTTATTTGTTATGATAGTGTCCATGTAATAATCTAGCCTTTATGGTTATGCCAGATGTTATATAGAAGCAGATTCAGATACTGCAGACAAAACAGTCAAAACATCTTCGCAATGATTTTTAACTTTAACTTTTCGCCATTCATGTATCAGCATTCCATTAGAGTCAATTAGAAAAGTACTGCGTTCAATGCCTCTAACTTGCTTGCCGTACATAGCCTTCATTTTAATAACATCAAACAAAGTACACAGCACTTCATCGGGATCTGAAAGTAAATCAAAAGGAAAAGCCTGCTTAGCTTTAAAGCTTTCGTGCATTTTAATACTGTCTCTAGATACACCTAAAATAACAGCATTTAAATCTGTAAATTTCTCATAAGCATCACGAAAAGCGATGCCCTCTTGAGTGCAACCCGGCGTATGGTCTTTAGGATAGAAGTAAATGACAATATTTTGCCCACGAAAATCTGAAAGTTTGAAGGCTTTATCGCTGGTAGATAAAGCTACAAAATCAGTAACGGCATCGCCAATATTAAGAAGGCTCATAGTAACTACCGTTTTACTGGTTCAAGTATGGCATCAATATTTAATTGATCACAAAAATCTAAAAACTCTTCTCTTAAGGTTAAGAGAGGCAATTGTGAGGGAATTAAAATAATAAATTTGGTCGAAAACACCGCAGATTGTATGTAAGCCGCTTGATATGAACTTCCGGATATTTCTTCAATAGAAATTTCACGATCAAACAGAAAAGAAGTAATAGATTCTACGACATTATCTCTATCCAAAGAGATAGTTTCTAGTGAATAAGGTAAGCAATCTTTATCCTTTTCTTTTTCCTTGTCTTTTTGCTCAGGGCGCAATACATTGAGTTTTATATCAAGACGTTTTTGAATGCTATCTAAAGTTGATTCTAGTTTGGCGACTTGATTCCAATTGCCTTGCACCAACAAATAAGCGGCTGCAGATTTGCCCAGACGAGATGATCTTATTTCTAAAATACTACAATTACAATCTCTTATCGCAGGTAAAATTTCTACAATAAAATTGATTTGATTGCTACCTAAAGCAGTAATGGATAGTTGCATGTTATTATATATAATAGTTTTTTTATGAGTTTAGCACTAAATTTAATGAACCTTTACAAAATTACGTATTTCTACTATTAAAATACCTCCTTTAATTAAATAATTGCTCTACAAAATTTGATTAATTTAACAAAAATCTAATAACCATCTATTTATAATGACTAAAAAACATACGACTAGGCCTACTAATTCATTCGTTGACGAAACACAGCATTACGAAGAAATTATTTTGGCAGATTTAGATTTAATGCGCAAAGATTGGGATCTTGCCCCCGTTTCATTGGCTGATGTAATGGATGATCATGACCTAGTTGAAAGTGAAGACGTGGTAATGTCCATTGATTATGACCCTATGACGTCCGGCACAACGTCCTTTGATAACACGGCTAATACTTCTATAACTACCAAAGACGTTGATAGCGATGAAAAATACACGGATGAATTAGATCAAACAAATTATGCAGTAGAACTTAATACGCTTGATCAAGCTGTTGTTGAACCCATTAATATTAACATATCAACAACTGATAGCTCCACACCAATCAATTTCTCGAGCATTGAAACGTCAAGCAATGAGCCAACACCTGTTGCCATAGATAAACCATTGTTTGATGACCTATCTGAACGTATTACAAAAGAGCCTAGTTTAGCAAGTGAACAAACTAGCACCTCTATTATGGCTGTCATTGCTGATTATGAACGCAAAGTTAATAGAGCTCGCCTGATATCTTTTGCAGCACTTGGATTAAGTTTATCTGCCTTAGTAGCAGTGGTCTTTGTTAGTGTATTAGTTTTTAATGTTAAAACTAGCAACGCAAAATTAACGGATTTAGTCTCTATACTTCAAGAAGATGTAAAGAATTTAAAGGTTAAAAATGAAGGCTTGGAAAATAGCAATAAAGGCGTAAGTATAGATTCAATTAACCAACCGCCTATAGAAAACACTATAGACACTATAAAGCCCGTTACAGTAGCTACAAAAAACAAAATAATACACACGACCATAAAATCTACGCCGCTAAAAAAAGTTGATCTTCAAAGCCATCCGATTAAACATTCATCGATGGCATTAGATGGCAACAAAAAAAATAAAGCGCATTAATACAGTTAACTATCACATTCAAAGATTAAATTAACGGCTACAAAAGAACTATCAAGGTCGTTAATGGCTAGTATTGTTGGTCGTTGTTAAAGTTAGCTCAGTTAAAAGCTGACAAATTTCCTCAAATAATGGCCGATTCTGACTTTCATCTGACAAACAGGCTTCTTTCAAATTAATAAGCACGTTAAGCGCCTTAATTTCTTCAGGAAATGCTTGGCATCGGTCAATTAACTCCTCCAATAGACAACCAAAAGCCCTAACCTCAAGCCTCTCTAAGCCTTCAGAAATAAATACATCATCGTTTGAGTAAAAAGAAGCGGCGCCAAAATCCCCAAGCAATGCTCGCCCTTTGCCACAATGCAAAATGTTATGAGCATAAAAATCGCCATGCATAATTCCTAGCTTGTGCAAATACTGAGCTGCAGATGCCATACTATGGGCAATAGTCAGCAGCCTTGGTAAATCAAAACAAATCGCTGACGAGTAGATATCTCGAGTACAAGATTCCAAACTAGGCGGACCAGCAAGACTTATAAAACCTGAATCGATTAGCTCCATCACCAAGCCTTGACCACCCAAGGGATGATCTAGCACACGACCATATACCTTAATTAAATTAGGATGCTTTCCCGCCCCCATAACCGCAGCCATTTCAGAATGAGGTAAACCATCGCTAGTTACTGCGCCCTTAAACAATTTAACCGCAACAGCATGGGTTTCATCATCAGTAACGTTATACTTTGCCTGATTAATTATCCCAGAAGCGCCTTCTCCAATAACATGCAACAGCTCAAGACAACTCCAAGGGATATCAACCATTAACAAATCAACCATCGCCTCAGCTTCAAAACCTGCACAGAATGGATTCCCAGAATACGCCAGCCACGTCAATCTAGGCAAAGACAGTAACCAACCTGGGAACTCCTTAAGTTGATTGGCTGCAACCCGCAGTAATTCAAGACGACGACACTGGGCTAAAGAATCAGGTAAGCTTTGTAACCTATTACCTGCCAACATTAACTTTTGCAGTTGAGCGCAATGTCCTATTTCTTCAGGCAACTCTTCTAGGTCATTATCAGTCAGAATCAACCAGCGTAATTTGATAGGTATAGCCTTAGCGGATACTTTACTAATTCGATTGGCCTTGAATCCCACCATGCTTAATTCAGGACACCGCCCTAAAACCTCTGGTAACTCTGTAAAATCATTATTTGAGCAAAAAATGATACGTAACTTAGTCAGTCGTGAGAAATCATCCGGGAGAGATGACAATGAATTACCGGTTAAATCCAGAACTTCTAAGGTATCTGCTAAATCAATAATATCACTTGGAAAGTGGGTTAAACCACAAGATAACTTTAGATGCCGAATGCCAATTAGCTCACCGGAAAGTAATTGTTCAATAGTTTGCAAGTGAACCTCAATAGATTATTCGTTAGTGAAAATGTTGTATGGGGGAAATATCACGTCAAATAAGGACTAAAATTAGGTAGATTAAGGCAAAATCGTGCAGATTCCCACGATTTCTCTGCGTTTCATCGAGGCTACTTGCTTGCTAATACATAAATTTACAAGGACTCAAAAATCCAAGGGATAATGATATCAACCCCACTATCTATAAAATCATTAGTGTTTCGGGTGGCGACTATCCAGTCATTTACTCTTGCCGTGCTCGCAATTAAAGCATCCGCCAAATGAACTATACGTCCTTCTTGCTTGGCATCGGCGCGTAATAGAGCTGCTTAAAGTGCTATAACTTGATTAACGGGCATTATGTAGTCGTTATAGTAAGTGAGCAGGTTTTGTAATTTATTAGCTATTGAGTTGCGCCTTTATCCTTCTGGCAGAAGCTGTAAGCCATACTGCAACTCATGCAGCGTAATAACCGATAAATAACTCTCTTTTAAATGACGCTAAAAAATCAATGACGCATTGGTTTGGCTCGGATGTCATTATTTCTGAAATAACATTGGTATCCAATAAATACGCTTTCATTGTTGAAAAGGTATTTCTCTATCGGTTTCTTTTCTATCAGGTAAGTTTAAATTGCCTAAGCCCTGCATATTTTCAAGTAACCAGTTAGACAGTGTCATTTTTTGCGAAATGTTACCTTGTTTTATTTTTAACAGCAGTTGATAAACCAGTTCCAATATTTGTGGATCTTCTACCGCATTAATTTCGTCTTTGAGTTGCTCTTTGGTAATCATGTTTTTACCTTTATGCGTTGTTGATTAAAAATATTAAGCTTACTTTACACAAAATCAGCTAGATACACATAAGCTTTATTGCATATAGGGAACAGATCACTGTTTATGCTACTAGGAAACGAATTTTTAGCTGATGGGCAAAGCTGTCTGCAACTAATGGTGGGCAAACGATAAAGCTGTTTACCCACACTGGCAGGTTTTATAGATAATAAAAGGGAGTTGTGTTGATCACCAGCTCTTTTTTTTCAGGCATTAGAAAAATCCGACTGAAGATCTTCATTACTTAAATCAATCACATTAACGCCGTAATGCTGTAAGTTTAATAAAAACGCCACCCGCTCCATACCAACCAGTAAGGCTGCTTTACCGCTAGAAATACGCTTAAGCTCATAAAGCTTTGCAGCCATCGCCATTTTAGCTTCATGCTCAAACTGTTCTGCTGTTTCTTGTAAC
This sequence comes from Crenothrix polyspora, assembly GCA_945903675.1. Taxonomy (GTDB): domain Bacteria; phylum Pseudomonadota; class Gammaproteobacteria; order Methylococcales; family Methylomonadaceae; genus Methylobacter_C. Next base: position 550 of record CAMDOP010000118.1, on the reverse strand, counting down.
GCATCAGGCAGTTTATCTGGATAATTCACTATCAATTGCATCTTTATTCTCCGGTTAAGAGTTAAAGGGGTTAGTCCCTTTCTTTCTTTATTTCATCGAGGCTATTTGCTTTATCTAATAGATCAAATTGCTCCTGATCATCATTGGCGCAAACGCTTAATTGAGAAAATTGACCAACATCAGATAGATACTAGGTGCATGAGCTTTCCAGCCGATTGGAAAACTAAAGCTATTTGGAGTTAAAGTCAGACTACGGTAGTAGGCGGATTAATGTAAGGTGGATTCGAAGCGATAGCGCCTATCCACCACAAACAGAGGTACAAAGTGAACCTCGCCTAGGTTTTTCCTCGTAAAATTTTTTCTATTGCTTTCGATCTTACGTGTATGCGGCGGTTTGCCGTCGCGAAACTACCCTACGACTTATGGACTTTGGTATTGTGTGACTAGTGCGCATAAATACCCCCATGTAATTGCCAAAAATCAGCTGGAGTAATAATTGAATAACGCTCTGACAATGCTAGTAAATCCTTATCGCCTGTAACAAGATAAT
>CAMDOP010000117.1 GCA_945903675.1 Crenothrix polyspora | reverse complement strand
TTGAGTATATCACTGGCGGTGGCTTTAATAAGCAGAATCTACCTGAAGCTTTGCTGGCAGAGGGCTGTTTGATGCTGCAAGCCTTGTTGGATGATATACGTCGCTATGCACAGCTAGGTCATGAGCTTGAAGTCATGGTGATGCTAGATAAGCGTGTTAACAGCTTAATTGACACTTCGGGCATGCAAGTCGTTTTTATTGCGCCGGAACAAAATACGACTGATGAATTTACTCGCTTAGTGCACGATTGCGAGGCCATCTGGCCGATTGCACCAGAGTTTGATGGGATATTACAAGATTTGTGTCAAACCGTTGCTGATTTGAATAAGCTGTTATTAACGTCATCGGCACAAGTCGTGACTCTAACCGGTGATAAATGGCAGTGCTATCAACATCTCAAACAACATCATATTGCTACCGTACCCACTCGATTATTTACCGGCGTTGATCAGTATGAGGGAGATAGTTCGACATGGGTTGTTAAGCCCTTGGATGGTGTGGGTTGCGTAGACAGTTATATCCTCACGGATAGACAAGATTTTATGGCTATGCAGGCGCGTAGTGGTCGCTATATTATTCAGCCGCAATTAGTAGGACAAACAAATAGCTTGTCTTGCTTGTTTAAACAAGGCCGAGCTTGGTTGCTGTGTGCTAATCAGCAGCAGTTTTCGATTAGCAATCAACAATATCATTTAGCTGGGCTCGTCGTGAATCATACCGATGATTTAGCTGCTTATAGTGTTTTAGTTGATGCTATTGCTCAGGCATTTCCAGTTTTATGGGGTTATGTGGGCATCGATTTAATAGAAACGCCAGAACAGATGTGGGTGCTAGAAATCAATCCGCGCTTAACCACTTCTTATGTCGGTATTCATGAGGCTTTGGGACTTAATGTGGTCGAGGCTGTTTTGCAATTAGTAAACGGTGAGCCGCTTATAAAAAAGCAGGTTCATCAATCCGTCAGCATTCAGGTATCGTCATGCCTTTAATTAATACAGTTGGTTGGGATATAGGCGGTGCTCATGTTAAAGCTGCCGTTATCAATGGCCAAGGCAAATTGCTGGCTGTTTATCAGCAGCCTTGTCCATTATGGAAAGGCTTAGAGTATTTGCAGCAGGCGGTCAGTATTATATTGACCGATATTAGCGAGCCAGCTGATTGTCACGCCATAACTATGACTGGCGAGTTGGTGGATTTATTTGTAGACAGGGATGATGGCGTAAAACAAATCATCAGCACCCTACAGACTTTACTATCTGGGCAACGCTGTTATATTTATGCGGGTTTAGAAGGATTTATTCCAGCAGAGCAAGTAAAAATTCAGCATTACTCAGCGATCGCTTCGGCAAATTGGTTGGCTAGTGCTAGCTTTTCTGCACAAAAAATTGGTAATGGTTTGTTTGTTGATATCGGTAGTACCACTACCGATATCCTAGTGCTTAAGGATGGGCAGGTTCAGGCTCAAGGTTATAGCGATTATCAACGCTTAATCTCCAAAGAATTAGTCTATACCGGTATTGTTAGAACAGCTGTGATGGCCGTCGCCCAGATAGCACAAGATCAAGGCGAGGAGATAGGTGTCATGGCAGAATATTTTGCTACTATGGCGGATGTTTATCGAGTGACGGGTGAGCTCGATGAAGTTCATGATCAAAGTGAAACAGCTGATGGTGCTGAGAAAACAGTAATTGCCAGTGCTAGACGTTTGTCACGATTATTAGGCAGTGACTTTTATGTAGAGGAACTACCTCGCTGGAAAGCCTTTGCAGAAAATGTTAGAGAACAACAATTGCACAAAATTTTACAAGCTTGTCTGTATCGACTGCAAGCCAGTGAACTAGACAAACAGCAACCTTTAATGGGTGCTGGCGTAGGCCGTTTTTTAATCAAAGAACTGGCCCAGCGTATAGAGCGACCTTATATTGATTTTACTGATTTATTTCCTAATGCCCTCAACCAAACGGGGCTGAGTGCAGCAGATTGTGCGCCCGCAGTCGCAGTTGCTTGTTTGCTTAACGTGCCGGATAAGAATTGAATGAATAAGCCTATAGCGCCGAAACCTCCAAAACGTACCGAAACTAAGGTCAGTACTACGCCTAAGGTGAAACAAGTAAAGAAGCCTGCTCAAAAGAAACTAGAGCCTAAACCGGTCGTTCCGTGGTCTTATCGACTTTTATTAATCACTATTGAGTTGCTGAGTTTGGCCATGACGGCCGTTTTTGCCATTATGATGTTACTAGGCTATTCTGCAAACTTATTTTCAGGAACCAGTTTTTTTTCTAGTTTATTGCCATTTGCCATCGGTGTCTTAGCGTTAATAGTGGTCATGGCTGGTTTTTTAATAGCATGGTATCAGTTTAGAAAGTGGTTGCAGATTAAGCAATTGTTATGGCCAGCACTATTGTCCATTAGTTTAGCTTTAGGGATAGGTTGGTATTCTATGCAAGAGCAATTTTCGCCGATACATGCACACTTTCGTACTTTAGTCGGAGGTAAGCAAGAAGCCGGCAAAGTGACTATTGCCCATCAGGTTTATGCGGCTTATAGACGTTATGATGCTACGCAATTACAAACCATGGTGCAGCGTGGTCAAGATTATAATGTTGTTATTAAAGAGGCTGCGACAGCGTTTGCGCTTGACCCTGCGTTGTTACAGGGTGTTGCGGCAACTGAGTCATCCTTTTTGCCCCGTAATAGTATCGATGGCGGTCATGGCTTATTTCAAATTACTCAAGTGCCCAAAGCGGTCATAGAGCAGGCGGGTAAGCGCTTATCAGAGCACCAAATGTCCTTACATAATCATCGCCATAATGCTTTTTTAGCCGCGGCCACACTTAAATATTATTTATCTGAGATGAAAGGGGATTTGTTTTTGGGTCTACTGGCTTATAACATAGGCCCTGCCAATGGCGGTTTACGCTTTATTATGCAACAGTATGGCGCCACAGATTTCGTGACCATACAACCTTATTTACAAAGCTTGCCCCGCGATTATCCTATACGCGTTTTATCTTATGCACTAGCTTTTAGAGTCTGGCAAAAAGAAGGTAAATTACTACCCTATGAAGAAGGTAGCAATGCTCTGCATATACAACATATTGGTATACCTGGCTTGCGAGAAGATTATTTAGGCTAGAATGGGTTAGGCATATAGACGAAGAATAAAGACATTGAGCGAGGATTATATGAATATTGATTTTTCACCATTGGCGAGTGCCATTCATCAATTGGAAAAAAGTATTGCATTTGCAACATCAGAGCTAGCAGAAAACGATGAAGATTTATTTGAACAATTTCGTAATTCAGTCATTCAGTGTTTCGAATTTACTTATGAACTAAGTCATAAAATGCTTCGGCGTTATCTTGAAGACGTTGTTGCTAATCCAGAAGAAATTGATTTAAGCACTTTTCAAAACATTATTCGCATAGGAAATGAAAAAGGCTTACTTCGCTCAGATTGGACCGTTTGGAGAGATTACCGCCATGCGCGCAGTAATAGTAGCCATACTTATGACGGACAGAAAGCGGAAGCTGTGTATGGTATAGCCTCTGATTTTTTAGAAGAAGCAAAATATTTATATCAACAATTGCTAAATAAAAACCAATAAGAATGACTTTAAATAGCGAAATACCACAAATTGACCTCACAGCTCATGATTGGGATGAGGTTTGTCATGTTTTAAGAGCTCATGTGCCGGAATATCAAATATGGGCGTTTGGTTCGCGTGTAAAATCCACGGCTAAAACATATTCTGATCTTGATTTGGCTATTATTAGCGAGCAACCATTGTCTTTGACAAAAATGGCAAGCCTTAAAGAAGCCTTTGATGAATCAAATTTATCTATTCGTGTTGATATTGTTGATTGGGCGACGACAAGTGAGTCATTTCGGAAAATTATCGAGCAAGATAAAATAATTGTTCAGAAGGGGCGGTAATCGTAAGTCTAAATGGTTTGAATGTTTAATGTAGGTCAAACACAATTTTTCGTATCAGAGTTACTAATCATTTCTTACTACAAAAATCCTAACTAGTATGATGAGTAATCAATTTTTTGCACTCAGCTCTCCATAAACACGGTTGATTTAGATCGCAATCATTGTATAAATGGCTATCGAAGCAGGGATCATTATTGGTGATAATTTGAATGATATGAATCAATTCATCTTTGTGGAGAAAATTTTCTGCATTTTCAATGCCTAGTGATTTTGCAAAACGTTGTAAACCTATAAGAGTTAGGCCACCATCTTCTGAGCAAATATTAAGGTAATGAGTAATCAACATTTTCATAAATTCCTGCTCGGATAAAAACCAGTCATCCAGTTCTAAACCTGATTCAAAGTCTCTGTTCATGACTTTATAATAGGCTGCTGTTGAAATCCATTGGTGCTTATAAGCAAAACCTGACAATCTTTCGGTAGAACGATTATACATATCAGTTTCTTCATGAATTAAGATCTTAGGGTGACTTTGGCGAATGATTGAGTTAGCTAATAAAAAATGGAGTCTTAATGAATTTCCTCTTTATATATTGTTAACTCTATTGCTAGCTTAATTATTTAGGTGGCTCCCCGTTTTCCCTGCGTTATCGATTTACTTTGCATTCGAGGTTATCTAAATGGACCGTCTAGCTAAGTAATATTTTAGTATCAGTATTTAAACATAACCTTACTTTTTATACCAATTTTTATGAAAATAGTTGTCGCTGAACAAGTAATTATGATTTTACAAATTTATTATGAGTAATAACCTGCCTCGCTTAGGCTGCCTTAAGCTTTTATTTTAGCCCTTTAAAAAATGGTCTATCCTGATTAAGTTATAGATATCCTTGCCGCGATCAAGTTATAAATCCGACGAATAATTAGATAAGATGGTCTAGATATAGATGAGCTGAGGGACGAAGTATATCGTTCGCTGGTGATGCGCTTTTTTCGTCGGTACATCCTAAATGAAATATATCAATAGGAAGCTTAGGCTGGCATTAATCTTCAGACAAGCTAGTTAATAGTTCTTCACGGATTTTAGCTTGTTGTTCCGGATCGGTAATTGGTTGTAAGTTTTGATCGGTAATATAGAACATATCTTCGGCACGACTGCCGATAGTGGTGATTTTTGCATTGAGTAAATTGACTTGCTGTTTGATAAAGGCACTGCCTATTTTAGCTAATAACCCTGCATGATCGGTGGTGATGAGTTCAATCAAAGTGTGTCGATTTAAGGGGTCGGTAATAAATTTAATGCTGGTAGCAATAGGGAAATGCTGGGCTTGTCGAGACTTAGATTGACGATGAATGTTGACGTGGCCTTTTACTTCGCCATCCAGAAGATTCTGCCGCAATGCTGAGCAAATATGAGAGGCTCTGTAAGACTCATTAATAGGTTCGCCAGATTGCTCCAAGACCTGAAAGCTATTCAGTGCATAATTATTTTGCGTGGTCATGATTCGAGCATCTAGGATGGTAAGGCCTAATTGATCGAATGTTGCCGTGCTGATGGAGAAAATAGGCCCAATATCTTTAGTATAGATAAATACATCAGCACTGCCATGTTGGGTTTGTGGGCTGAGTAAGACTAATGGTAAGTCGACTTCATTTACTGAGCTAATAGCCAGAGTATGCCAAGCTATTTCTTCTGCGGAATAACGTAAAAAATAATCATCAGTGGTGTGCTGCCAAACATTGTTAATAAGATCGATGCTTAAACCTAAGTTGGTGAGCTTTTCTTGGGCTTCTTGTTTATTTTCTAGTAAGCGATCTTCTAGTGCGCTAGGGTTTTGCAGTCCGTGGCGTAAGGCAGTATGCGTGGCTAAATACAATTCTTTCAGTAAAGAGTCTTTCCAGTCATTCCACAACTCAGGGTTGGTGGCGCGTATGTCGGCTACCGTTAGTAAATAGAGGTGATTAAGGTACTCAACGCTGCCGACTTTTTGAGCGAATTCATGGATGACGTCAGGGTCGCTAATGTCTTTACGTTGAGCGGTTACTGACATTAATAAATGGATGCGGACTAGCCAAGCGATTAGATTAGTATCATGCGATGAAAGTTTGTGTTGTAAACAGAAATCTCTCGCTATGTTTTCACCGAGCTTTGAGTGATCGCCATTTTGGCCTTTAGCGATATCATGAAATAGCCCAGCAATATACAGGAGTTCTGGTTTGGCAATGAGTTTAAACACACTATTGCAAAGTGGAAACTCATTGCTATGAGCTTCTAAGGAAAAGCGTCGTAAATTACGAATAAGAAATAAGGTATGTTCATCGACGGTATAAATATGAAATAAATCATATTGCATACGCGCAATAATATTGGCAAAGCTGGGTAGGTAGGCGGCTAATACGCCATAGCGATTCATGCGTCTTAGTTCATGAGTAAGGCCGTGAGCTCTACGAAATATTTCGATAAAGAGTTGATTGGCAGATTTATTGCTTCTAAAACTGTCGTCTATCAGTGGCAGGTTTTTTCGAATTAAACGTATGGTGGTCGCTCGAATGCCGAGTAGGTTAGGATTAAGTTGTAAAATTAAAAAAACTTCTAATAGTGCTAGAGGGCGCTGTTCAAATAACTGATTGTTAGTGGCTTGAAGGTAACCATTGATAGCGATAAAGTCGTCGTTAATCGTTGTGGTTTGGCTAACTAAGTTGCTAGCTATAAAACGCTCATTAAAGAGTTGTAATAATATTTCATTAAGCCGTTCTATGCTGAGTAAGGTTTTAAAATAAAACTGCATAAACTCTTCTACGTCTTGATTAGGTTGTTCGCTAATGAAGCCAAATTGTCTAGCAAGGTCACGTTGATAATCAAAAACGAGTCGGTCTTCAGCTCGGTTGGTGAGTAGATGCAAAGCATAACGAATACGCCAAAGCACATCACGTGCCGCTATGAGTTCGGTGTATTCCGCTTCGGGCAAAAAATCGTATTTAATTAATTCTTTGAGAGTCGATGAGTTGTACTGGCGCTTAAAAACCCAAGCAATGCTCTGCATATCACGCAAGCCACCTGGACCTTCTTTGATGTTAGGCTCTAGATTATAGGCAGTATCATGGAATTTAGCATGGCGTAGTCGCTGCTCTTCCATTTTGGCGGCAAAAAACTGATCAGATGGCCAAATGTTATCAGGTGTAATACGTAGCTTAAGGGCTTCATAGAGCGTAGGTTGGCCGGCAATAAGACTGATTTCTGTTAGACTGGTCATGATGGTTTGGTCGTCCTGCGCCGCGCTAACGCATTCATCAATAGTGCGCACACTATGGCCTGGTTTTAAGCCTATATCCCAAAGAAAGGTAAATAAATCTGATAGCGCAGTTTCATAGGGGGCTGTGTCGCAAGAGTCGAGCAGTATAACAATGTCAATGTCAGAATGAGGGAATAGCTCTCTACGGCCATAGCCACCAACTGCACATAAGCTGAGTTGTGTGGCGTAGTCGCCTAGAAAATGTTCCCAGCAACAACTTAAGATTAAATCGATAAAATCCGATTTTTCTTTCAGTAGAGTCGAAACAGATTGCTGAGGATCAAATTGGAGCTTTAACTCTAGGTCTTTTTGTTTGATAAGATGTTTAAATTGCTTAAGACTATCTTTTTGCGCAAAAAGGCTGACATTAATATATTTTTTCAAAATATTTATTGCTCTTCTTGGCGTAGCGTAAGAATTTCATAACCATTTTCTGTGACTAGCAGGGTATGTTCAAATTGGGCTGATAAGCTGCGGTCTTTGGTAATGGCTGTCCAGCCATCGGCTAAAACTTTAACGTGATGTTTGCCTAAATTAATCATCGGTTCAATGGTGATGATCATGCCCGCTTCTAGGGTGAGGCCGGTGCCCGCTTTGCCGTAATGTAAAACTTGCGGCTCTTCATGAAACTTTTTGCCTATGCCGTGTCCACAAAAATCTCTGACGACTGAATAACGGTTGTTTTCTGCGTGTTGCTGTATGGCATGGCCTATATCGCCTAGGGTGGCGCCCGCCTTAACTTGTTCTATACCTAAGAACATGGATTCTTGGGTGACTTTAATTAAACGTTTAGCGTAGGGACTCACTTCACCTACGCAAAACATTTTGCTGGTGTCGCCATGGTAATCATCCTTAATGACGGTAATGTCGATATTAACAATATCGCCCGACTTTAGTTTCTTATCACAGGGTATGCCGTGGCATACCGTATGATTAATTGAGGTGCAGATAGATTTTGGAAAGCCGTGATAATTAAGTGGTGCTGGTATTGCTTGTTGCACATCAACAATATAATCGTGACAAAGCTTGTCGAGTTGGTCGGTAGTGACGCCAGGAATGACATAGGGTTCAATCATTTCTAGAACTTCGGCAGCCAATTTTCCGGCAACACGCATTTTTTCAATTTCAACGGCGGTTTTAATAATGATGCTCATTAGTGATCAAGACTTAGGGTTAGTGAAAATGGTGAGGCTTTAAGTATTTAAGGTTATAAATGGCGGGGTATTAAGCCAATAAAAGTGTGCCTTGAATCTTGAGCGGGTAAATGATTTTAACAGAGGTTTGCTTGTTGTAAAAAGTTAATTATGGTATAAAGGCGTGTTAAATTTTTTAACAAATACTCACGCTTATCGTCACGTTTGCTAGGGTGCTGACTCCATCATGCAGTTAGTTAGCCAACGGGGTAAGTGGAGGCGTAACCCAGCTCGGAATGATTGTTCCGACTTTAAAACTTAGGAGATATAAATGGCAGCAGTATCCATGCGTCAAATGTTAGAAGCGGGTGTTCACTTTGGACATCAAACTCGTTATTGGAATCCGAAAATGGCACCTTATTTATTCGGCGCTCGTAACAAAATCCACATCATTGATTTGGAAAAAACGCTTCCATTATTTAATGACGCTATGAATTATCTGAGTCAGATGGCTGCAAACAAAGGCACTATTTTGTTTGTTGGTACTAAAAAATCAGCGCGTAAAGTGGTAGCTGAACAAGCAACACTTTGTGGTATGCCTTATGTTAATCATCGTTGGTTAGGTGGCATGATGACCAACTTTAAAACGATTAAGAAATCAATTAACCGTCTTAAAGAATTAGAAGCCATGAAAGCTGATGGTACGCTTTATCAGCGTTTTGGCAAAAAAGAAGCGTTAGGTATGGAGCGTGAACTAGAAAAGCTAGAACGCAGTCTAGGTGGTATTAAGGACATGAAAGGCGTTCCTGATGTTATTTTCGTATTAGATGTTGGCTATGAAAAAAACGCTATTAGTGAAGCTCAAAAATTAGGTATTCCTGTTGTCGGCATTGTTGATTCTAACAACTCACCTGAAAAAATTGATTATGTCATTCCTGGTAATGACGATTCAATTCGTGCTGTTAAATTGTATTGTGAAACCGTTTGTGCGGGTGTACTAGATGCAAGATCAGCAAGTCTAGGATTGTCAGCAAAGGCT
>CAMDOP010000116.1 GCA_945903675.1 Crenothrix polyspora | reverse complement strand
TTGGTTATTCCCGCTTTTCTCAAAAGCACGCCTTCGTTTACTCTAGCTACTGCAAACCCATCGACCGATTTTAAGGCAAATGCGATCCGCAATAGCCCATGTCCATAAGCATTAGCTTTAATGACAGGCATTATTTTTGAATTAGGTGCGTATTGACGAACAATGCGTAAATTATGTTGTAAAGCTTCTAAATTGACAACTGCATAAGCAGGAGAGGTCATTCATAGTCTCCAGAACTATATGATGGGCCTGTAAAATTTTCAAAACGAGTATATTGCCCTAAGAAGGTCAATCTAACAGTGCCAAGAGGCCCGTTACGTTGCTTGCCGATAATAATCTCTGCAATGCCTTTATCCGGACTATCTTCGTTATAAACCTCGTCTCTATAAACAAATACGATTAAATCAGCGTCTTGCTCAATCGCTCCAGAGTCTCGTAAATCTGACATAACAGGTCGCTTATTTGGACGTTGCTCTAGGTTGCGGTTTAGCTGTGATAAAGCAACCACAGGCACATTAAGTTCCTTTGCTAAGGCTTTTAAACCTCTAGATATATCAGAAATCTGCTGTACTCTATTGTCACCACTTGAAGGTGATTGCATCAGTTGCAAATAATCCACTACTATCAAGCCTAATTGACCATGTTCACGAGCAAGTCGTCTTGCTCTTGCTCGGACTTCAGTAGGAGATAATGCAGGTGAGTCATCAATAAATAATTGTGTACCAGCCAGTAAATTAATGGCTGAGGTTAAACGTGGCCAATCATCATCATCTAATTTACCCGTTCTTACTTTATGTTGATCTATGCGGCCTAAAGAGGACATCATTCGCATTGCTAATGAATCCCCAGGCATTTCCATGCTAAAAACTGCAACTGGTTTATTACCTTTCAGTGCTATATTTTCAGCCATATTCATGGCAATAGTCGTTTTCCCCATAGAGGGTCTGCCTGCTACAATAATTAAATCAGCAGGTTGTAAGCCAGAGGTTAATTCATCAAAGTCTGTAAATCCAGTGCCAGCACCTGTAATAGCGCCCTCTTGTTCAAACAGGGTTTCAATTTTATCGACAGCGTTGGCTAGCAACGATTTAATTGGAATAAAGCCGCCACTCTGTCCTCGCTGGCGCTGTTCAGCAATTTGGAAAACTTGACGTTCAGCATTTTCAAGTAATTCAGCAGTATCACGTCCTTCAGTATTAAAAGCAGAATCAGATATTTGTGTTCCGATATGGATTAACTGACGTAAAACGGAGCGTTCTCTAACAATATTTGCATAAGCAGTGATATTGGCAGCACTAGGTGTGTCTTTGGCTAGCATGATTAGATAGGCTAAGCCGCCAACATTTTCAAGTTCACCAATAACTTTTAAAGCATCTGATAATGTAATGACATCAAATGGAATTTGTTTTTCTGCGAGCTCCTCAATTTTACTAAAAATTAATTGATGGCTACGGCGATAAAAATCAATTTCAACGACTTTATCTGCAATGGAGTCCCAAGTTTGATTATCAAGCATCAAGCCACCTAATACAGATTGCTCAGCTTGTATTGAATTGGGAGGGACTTTTAGAGAATCTAACGAATAATCGCGATCTAGAGAGTAGTTTTCAGGCATGAATAGGTGCGCAAAAAATAAGGATAATAGCATGATGACGTATTTATAAATATACGTTGCTACAATTCGAATAATATAGCTAGAGTGAATTTTATAATCTAAATTTAAGTGCGCGCCCAAATCATCATTATTAATGAAAAGTATTTGGAAGCTAAGTATGTCAGTGGCTTAAGTAAAAGTGTAGTAAGGGCGAAGTATTTCATTCTTTACGTTTGTCGTAAATTGAGGGCGACCAATCGTTCACGCAATAATGCTATAAAAAAATCGCCTTGTCATACTACTATCGGGCCTAACAAAGAAACAGTAGGTCTTGTCAAAGCTACTATCGAACCTAACAAAGAAACAGTAGGTCTTGTTATAGCTACTATCGGACCTAACAACGATACAGTAGGTTTTGCCATAGCGGCTAACAGATCTAAGAAAGTTATAGTACGTTGTGTCATAGCTATTTTGAGTCTAAGAAAGTTATAAAGTATTTTGATATTGTTTATATTGATACAGAGCTATGGTTAGTCTGTTGTTCAATGTAAAGAAATTGCCTGCTTAGTTAATTGAGTCAAGCATAGTTGCTATCAGTGCATTAAGTTATTGTAAGAGTTTAATAGTGAAGTCGACATCGTTAATAGCAGCTTAGATTCATTGTAAAATATAATAAATTAGGCTGGTATAGTTGCTACCAAAAAGAGAAATATTCGAACAAATAACAATCTATATATAAACAGAATTTAATCAGCCTTGATTTAATGGGCGTCGATGACTATAATTCATGAGCTATTATGTTTGGAGAGCTTTGTGAGGAACAGAAGTTATTCAACTATCAGCAAGATTTTAAGTTATCAGCTTTTAATCATACTGATAATAACTGCAGGTTCAGCAGGTTTTGGAGGTATGCATTATGCGATCTCAACTGCATTAGGTGGGGTAGCTGCGTTTGTACCAAATCTGTATTTTGCTTTGCGTATCCATAAGGCTGCGGGACTACCTGCACGAAAAGTTATGAATGCCTTTTATGCCGGTGAATCAGGGAAATTAATATTAACCGCCGCGTTGTTTGTGCTCATATTTCAAGTACCAAACATAACAATATTACCGCTGCTGCTAGGTTATATAGCAGCATTATCAGTTTTTTGGTTTGCGCTATTAATGCGCTAACATTATTAAAAGAGAGGAACGATGGCTACCGAAGCTCATGCCACTGAAGGTGTAACGGGATATATTATTCACCATTTAACTCCGCTGCATGTGGGTGAAGGTTTCTGGACATTACATCTGGACACTTTGTTTTTTTCGGCTGTATTAGGCGGCTTGTTTATTTGGTTTTTTAAGACCGCAGCAGAAAAAGCCACTTCTGGGGTTCCAGGTTTAGTACAAAATTTTGCTGAAATGTTGATTGAGTTTGTTGATACTCAAGTAAAAGACAGTTTTCATGGCGAAAGTAAATTAATAGCGCCATTAGCCTTGACTATCTTTTGTTGGGTATTCATGTGGAACTTTATGGATTTGTTCCCAGTTGATATATTGCCACTCATTGGATCTATGATGGGTATCGAATATCTTCGTGTGGTACCTAGTACCGATTTGAATGCTACATTTGCTATGTCTATTTCGGTGTTTTGTTTAATTATTTTTTATAGCATTAAGATAAAAGGCCCGATAGGTTTTGCTAAAGAGTTGTTGTTACAGCCTTTTGGTCCTTGGTTAATGCCATTTAACTTATTGTTAAAATTAGTCGAAGAAATTGCCAAGCCTATCTCATTGGCTTTACGTCTATTCGGAAACCTGTATGCAGGTGAATTGATATTTATTTTGATTGCCTTGTTACCGTGGTATATACAGCCGGTATTAAGTTTTCCATGGGCAATTTTTCACATTTTAATTATTACGCTACAAGCTTTCATATTCATGGTATTAACGATTGTTTACCTGACTATGGCGCATGAGCATCATTAATTATTGTTGGACCGTTTTTTTATAACTTTATTAACCGTTTGGAGGTTTCATGGAAATTGCAAAATTAATTGCTGACGTACAAGGCATGACTGCTATTGCAGTAGGTCTGATTTTGGGTATGGGCGCTTTAGGAACAGCGATAGGCTTTGGTCTATTAGGTGGAAAGTTTTTAGAAGGTGCTGCACGTCAACCTGAAATGGTACCTATGTTACAAGTAAAAATGTTCGTTGTTGCGGGTCTGTTGGATGCGGTAACAATGATCGGCGTTGGTTTGGCATTGTTCTTTACTTTCGCAAATCCATTCCTGTCTGCGGTTACAGCTGCGGCTGCAGGTTAATTGCACACGTATGTTTAATAGTAACAAGAGGGACGCATCGTGAGCATCAATGCAACTCTGATAGGGCAAATGATTACCTTTGCACTTCTGGTATGGTTTACCATGAAGTACATTTGGCCGCCTTTATTTGACTCTTTAGAAGAACGTAAAAAGAAAATTGCCGATGGCTTGGCTGCTGCTGAAAAAGGTCAGGAAGAAATTCTGTTGGCTGAGAAAAAAGCCAAAGGTGTTATAAAAGAAGCCAAGCTACAATCCTCTGAGATTGTTAATCTAGCTCAAAAACGTGCTAATGATTTGATTGAAGAATCAAAAGATACGGCTAAACAAGAAGGCGAACGCTTACTTGTGGCAGCAAAAGCACAAATTGAGCAAGAAATTCAGCAGGCAAAAGAAGGTTTGCGTCAAGAAGTGGCTGATTTAGCGTTAAGTGCTGCAGAACAGATTCTGGGTGCTGAAATCGATAAAGCTAAGCATCAAGATATTATTAGCAAAGTTTCTAAACAATTAGGTTAAGCATAATGAGCGAACTAGCAACATTAGCAAGACCCTACGCCGCAGCTATTTTTAAAAGAGCTAAGGAAACTCAATCGGCTGCAAGTTGGTCGAAGAGTTTGGCATTTATGTCAGATATTTTAAATAATAAAAACATATCTGTTGTAGTTGACAACCCAAAGGTAGACAAGCAAAGATTATCTGCATTGATGCTAGATATCTGTCAAGGGCACGTTAATGAAGAGAATGAGAATTTTCTAAAACTACTGGTTCATAATAATCGCTTACGCTTGGTGCCAACGATTGCAACGCTTTTCGAGGCTTTTAAAGCCGAAGATGAAGGCTATATGGAAGTCGAAGTTAGGACGGCCTATCCTTTATCAAAAGAAGCAAAACAAGAATTTGCGGCAACCCTAGAAAAAACCCTAGGTAAAAAAATCCATATGAATGTGGCTGTGGATAAGTCATTAATCGGTGGCGTTCTCGTTCGCGCGGGCGACAAGGTTATTGACGGATCCATTAAAGGCCGACTTCAATACATGCAAAAAGCGCTAAAGTAAGAGTGAGAAATAGCACATGCAATTAAATCCATCTGAAATAAGTGATCTGATTAAAAAGAAGATCGAAAACTTCGACCTTAGTGCCGAAGCGCATACAGAAGGTACTGTCGTCAGTGTGACGGACGGTATTGTTAGAGTACATGGTCTTTCTCAAGCGATGCAAGGCGAAATGCTTGAATTCCCAGGCAATACTTTTGGGATGGCGCTTAACCTTGAAAGAGATTCAGTCGGTGTCGTGGTATTAGGTTCATACCAACATATTTCTGAAGGCGATGTCGTAAAGTGTACCGGAAAAATTCTTGAAGTACCTGTAGGTGAGGCTTTACTAGGTCGCGTTGTTGATGCACTGGGTAATGCTATCGATGGTAAAGGTGCCATTGAAACCACTGAAACTGCCCCGATTGAAAAAATCGCACCTGGCGTAATTGCTCGTCAATCAGTAGATCAGCCTGTACAGTTAGGTTTGAAATCAATTGATGCTATGATCCCCGTGGGTCGTGGACAACGCGAACTTATTATTGGTGACAGGCAAACAGGTAAAACTGCGATTGCTATTGATGCCATTATTAATCAAAAAGGTACAGGAATTAAATGTATCTATGTCGCTATTGGTCAGAAACGTTCATCTATTGCTAACGTCGTTCGCAAATTAGAAGAGCATGGCGCTATGGCACATACGATTATTGTTGCGGCATCAGCTTCAGAGTCTGCTGCACTCCAATTTATTGCGCCTTATACCGGCTGTTCTATGGGTGAATTCTTCAGAGATCGTGGTGAAGATGCTCTAATTATTTATGATGATTTAACTAAGCAAGCTTGGGCATATCGCCAAGTTTCATTGTTATTACGTCGTCCTCCCGGTCGTGAAGCTTATCCTGGTGATGTATTTTATTTACACTCTCGTTTATTAGAAAGAGCTTCACGCATTAATGCGGCAGAAGTTGAAAGACTAACGGGTGGTAAGGTAAAAGGTAAAACAGGTTCATTGACGGCATTGCCTATCATTGAAACACAAGGTGGAGACGTATCTGCTTTTGTACCGACTAACGTTATTTCAATTACTGATGGACAAATTTTCCTTGAAAGTAATTTATTTAACTCAGGTATTCGTCCTGCGGTAAATGCTGGTTTGTCAGTCTCACGAGTAGGTGGTGCTGCACAAACTAAGATCATTAAGAAATTAGGTGGTGGTACCCGTTTAGATTTGGCGCAATATCGTGAGTTAGCAGCATTTGCTCAGTTTGCTTCTGATTTAGATGAAAGTACACGTAAGCAAATTGAACGTGGTCAACGTGTCACCGAGTTAATGAAGCAAAATCAATATTCGCCAATGTCTGTTGCACAAATGGCAGTATCACTTTTTGCAGCTAATGAGGGTTTCCTTGATAGCATCGCAGTGAATAAGGTTCTAGATTTCGAATCAGCCTTACATCTGTATATGAAGTCGGAGCATTCTGAACTCATGAATAACATTAATGCAACCGGCGATTTTAGTAATGAAATTAGCAATGGCTTAAAAACAGCTATTGAAACTTTCGTTAAAACTCATAGTTGGTAAAAGGGTCTTCAAATGGCTGTTGGTAAAGAAGTACGCACCAAGATTGCGAGTATTAAAAATACTCAAAAAATTACTCGCGCAATGGAGATGGTTGCCGCGAGTAAAATGCGTAAAACAAAAGACAGAATGCAAGCATCACGCCCCTATTCTAAAAAGATTGCAAAAATAATTAAGCATTTGGCGCAAGCCAATCCAGAATATAAGCATCCTTATCTGATAGCACGAGACGTTAAACGTATCGGTATTATTGTGGTGAGCTCTGACAGAGGTTTGTGCGGCGGTCTGAATTCTAATTTATTCAGAAGTACGTTAAGCCACCTAGTCGAATGGGAGAATGCAAATATTGAAGTGGATGTATGTACTATAGGTACAAAAGCTTCTGGATTTTTTAGTAATCTAAAGATTAATTTAGTCGGTCAAGCTATTAAATTAGGTGATGCTCCACATTTGAACGACATCATTGGTGTTATTAAAATCATGCTGGATGCCTATGAAGAAGGTAGAATCGATCAATTGTTTATTATTAGCAATGAATTCGTAAATACCATGACTCAACGCCCCACCGTGGAACAGTTATTGCCAATAGTTGCTTGTGACCTTGATGAAAACTTGAACGGTCATTGGGATTATATATATGAACCTGATGCTAAAGAAGTATTGGATCATCTGCTGAATCGTTATGTCGAGTCCAAAGTTTATCAGGGCTTGGTTGAGAACAATGCTTGTGAACAAGCGGCCAGAATGGTTGCAATGAAGAGTGCTTCAGATAATGCCGGAAATCTTATTAGTGAGTTGCAGTTGATTTACAATAAAGCTAGGCAGGCTGCTATCACTCAAGAAATTTCAGAAATTGTTGCAGGTGCTGCTGCTGTTTAATCTTATTAAGGGTAGGTTTTTATATCTACCCTTATGGTTAGGCTGGAGCCGTCGCCCCATTCAAATTGACACAAAACTTTAGAGGACACAGAATGAGTTCGGGTAAAATCGTACAAATTATAGGCGCGGTCGTTGACGTAGAATTTACACGTGAAGAACTGCCCAAAGTATATGACGCCTTAATCGTAGAAGGCAAAGACTTAGTATTAGAAGTCCAACAGCAATTAGGTGACGGTGTCGTCAGAACAATTGCTATGGGTAGTACTGATGGCTTAAGCAGAGGCCTGATAGTCACTAATACTGAAGGACCTATTTCGGTACCTGTGGGTAAAGAAACATTAGGTCGAATTATGAATGTTTTAGGACAACCTATTGATGATAAAGGTCCTATTGGTGAAAAAGTTAAATGGGGCATTCATCGTGAAGCACCTAGTTATGCAGAGCAAGCGGCTGCAAACGAACTACTAGAAACTGGTATTAAAGTTATCGATTTAGTTTGCCCCTTTACCAAAGGTGGTAAAGTTGGTTTATTTGGTGGTGCCGGTGTAGGTAAAACCGTCAACATGATGGAACTGATTCGTAATATCGCCATTGAACATAGTGGATACTCAGTATTTGCTGGTGTTGGTGAGCGTACTCGTGAGGGAAATGATTTCTATCACGAAATGACAGATTCTAACGTAATTGACAAAGTATCGTTAGTTTACGGACAAATGAACGAGCCACCCGGAAACAGATTACGAGTAGCATTGACTGGTTTAACCATGGCGGAATATTTCCGTGATGAAGGTCGTGATGTTTTATTCTTCGTAGATAATATTTATCGCTACACCTTAGCAGGAACTGAAGTATCTGCTTTATTAGGTCGTATGCCATCAGCGGTAGGTTACCAACCTACATTGGCTGAAGAAATGGGTGTTTTACAAGAACGGATTACTTCGACTAAAACTGGCTCTATTACTTCTATTCAAGCGGTCTATGTACCTGCGGATGATTTAACCGATCCTTCACCTGCAACTACTTTTGCTCACTTAGATGCGACGGTGGTTTTATCACGTCAAATTGCAGAGTTAGGTATTTATCCTGCTATTGATCCTTTGGATTCAACCAGTCGTCAGCTTGATCCATTAGTTATCGGTCAAGAGCATTATGATGTGGCTCGTAGTGTTCAAGGTATTTTGCAACGTTACAAAGAATTACGCGACATTATTGCTATCTTGGGTATGGATGAGTTATCTGAAGAAGATAAGTTAACTGTTTCAAGAGCTCGTAAAATGCAACGGTTCTTGTCACAACCTTTCTTTGTTGCTGAAGTATTTACGGGTTCACCAGGTAAATATGTATCTTTAAAAGACACGATTGCTGGCTTTAAAGGTATTATCAACGGCGATTACGATGCTATTCCAGAACAAGCTTTTTATATGGTTGGTACCATAGAAGAAGTACTTGAGAAAGCTAAAACATTAAAAGGCTAAGGCAATTTCTCCCTATTTAATGGTAGGGAGAAGTTTGAAACAGGTGAAGAAATGACCATGACCGTACATGTAGACATCGTAAGTGCAGAAAAAGAGATATTCTCTGGCTTGGCAGAAATGATCTTTGCTCCTGCTGAACTCGGTGAAGTAGGTATTTCCCCTAGACATGCTCCATTCATTACCCGGTTAAATCCTGGTGAAGTTCGGGTTAAAGTCACGGCTACTGAAAGTTATCCGTTTTATATTTCTGGTGGTTATTTAGAAGTTCAGCCACATCTGGTAACTATATTGGCTGATACTGCTATACGAGCAAAAGATATTGATGAAGCTGCGGCATTAGATGCTAAAGTTAGAGCTGAAGAAGCTTTGGCTGATAAAACGGGCAAGATTGATTATGCATCAGCACAAGCTCAATTGGCACAAGCTGTTATGCAATTAAGAACTTTAGATAGATTTAGAAAGCGTGGCGGTTAATAAAAGCACTCAGTTGTTATTAGCCAGCTAAAAGGCAATCTCATATTTTAAAGCCCGGTAACGTTAGTCACGCTATCGGGCTTTTTTGTTTAACAGGACACTCCATGAAGCTAACTACTACTACTATT